>NZ_JBRRDY010000029.1:0-66575 GCF_056759935.1 Stenotrophomonas sp. STEN035 | reverse complement strand
GTGCCGAGTCACGCTCGGCAGCGGCATTACCGGTAAAGCCCCATGCCGAGCATGGCTCGGCACTACAGCGCCCTCCCTTTTGCACAGCAAAGGGGGGGAGGGCTACGCTTTTTGCCGGTTGATGCAATCCCGGCTTCGCGGCTGACGCCGCTCCTACAAACATGATGGCGGGTAGAGCCCCATGCCGAGCATGGCTCGGCACTACAGGTAACCCACGTCTCGTGATCTGCATCCCCGCAGTCCGCCCGCGCTCCTGCATAATCAGCACGATGATCGTCCTGCGTTTTGACAATGTCAGCAAACACTATGCCGGTGGCCATCAGGCGCTGCTGGATGTCAGCTTCGAGGTGGCGGCCGGCGAGATGCTGTTCGTCACCGGGCACTCCGGTGCCGGCAAGAGCACCTTGCTCAAGCTGATCCATCTCAGCGAGCGGCCCAGCCGTGGCGCGGTCATCTTCGGCGAACGCAATCTGCTCAAGGTACGCGGCGGCAAGGTTGCTCTGCATCGTCGCGAAGTGGGTGCGGTCTATCAGGACCATCGCCTGCTGGTCGATCGCAGCATTGGTGAGAATGTCGCCCTGCCGCTGATCCTGCGCGGCGACCGCCGTGCCGATACCGGCAAGCGGGTGCGTTCGGTGCTGGAACGGATGGGTCTGGGCCATCGCGAGAAGGCACTGCCCAGTGAACTGTCGGCCGGTGAACAGCAGCGCGTCGGCATTGCCCGTGCAATTGTTGCCGAGCCCAAACTGCTGGTAGCCGACGAACCCACCGGCAACCTTGATCCGACCCTGGCGGCGGAAATCATGACCTTGTTCGCCGAGCTGCCTGCGCGCGGTACCAGCGTGCTGGTGGTCAGCCATGACCTTGCCTTGCTCAAACAGATGCGCAAGCGCGTGTTGATCCTCGACCACGGCCGTCTGGTCGATGACATCTCGCCGCAGGACCTGGCCGAATGACTACCAGCAACAACGCCGAGCAGGCCAAGACGAGCAGTAATACAAACGCCGGCACGGCAGCACCGTCGCGGCTGGCCACCTGGATCAACCACCATCTGCACAGCGTGGTTTTCAGCCTTGGCCGCGCGCTGCGCCGGCCGTGGGCTACCGCGTTGACGGTAGCGGTGATGGCGCTGGCGCTGGCGCTGCCGTTGGGGCTGTCGATCGGTTTGGACAATCTCAAGCATTTCTCCGGCAGCGTGCAGCAGTCGCGCGATATCAATCTGTTCCTGAAAACCGACGTCGATGGCGCCGCTGCGCAGGAACTGGCCAAGACCCTGCGCGCCCGTGCCGATGTGGCGCAGGTGCAGTTGCGCACGCCAGACGAAGGCCTGGCCGAGCTGCGTCAGAACGCAGGTCTGGGCGAAGCCATCGATGCGCTGGGCGAGAACCCGCTGCCCACGTTGCTGATCGTGACCCCGGCCGACGGCGTCGACGCCGCCCTGGCCAAATCGCTGGAAACCCTGCCGCAGGCCGATCTGGTCCAGCACGATGCGCTATGGCGGCAGCGCCTGGATGGCTGGCTGAGCTTCGGTGCGCGTTTGGTGCAGGTGTTGTCCGCACTGCTGGGCCTGGGCGCTGCGTTGGTGGTAGGTAATACCGTGCGCCTGGATATCCAGGCACGGCGCGAGGAAATCGGCGTGCTGCAGTTGCTGGGTGCCAGCGACGGCTTCATCCGTCGCCCGTTCGTCTATATGGGCGCGTGGTACGGGCTCGCTGCCGGTGCGCTGGCGCTGGGCCTGATCGGCGTATGCGGGCTGGCCCTGCGCGCGCCACTGGCCAATCTGTCGCAAAGCTACGGCAGCCCCTTCATGTTGCATGGTCTGGATCTGCTGCATTCGGGCATGGTGCTGGTAGGCACCACGATTCTGGGTTGGTTGGGGGCATGGCTGGTTACCGGTCACTTCCTCAGGCAGACTCGCCCGACTGAAACCTGAGGCCCGCATGTCCACGCACGAGCTCAAGCATCTGATCAGCGACGCGCCGCGGGTAATGGTGGTCGATGGTTCCAAACTGGTACGGCGCCTGATCAGCGATGTGCTCAAGCGCGAACTGCCGGATGTCGAGGTGGTGGGCTGCGCCAGCATTGCCGAGGCGCGCGAAGCGCTGGCTGCTGGCCCGGTGCATCTGGTCACCACCTCGCTGGCCTTGCCCGATGGCGATGGCCTGGCGCTGGCACGTGGCGTGCGTGAAACCGCGGGGCAGGCCTATGTGCCGGTGATCGTGGTCTCCGGCGACGCCCAGCAGCATCTGGAACAGCGCCGCTTCACCGAATACGTCACCGATTATTTCGACAAGGCGCTGGGCCATGAAGCCCTGGCGACCTTCATCCGCGGCTATGTGCAGCCCGAGCCGGTGGCCAATGCCACCGTGCTGTATGTCGAAGACAGCCGCGTGGTGGCCGAGGCTACCAAGCGCATGCTTGAACGGCATGACCTGCATGTGGTGCACGTGCTGACCGCCGAGGATGCGTTCTCGCTGCTCACCGCCGAGTCGCTGGGCCGTACTACGCGGCAAGTGGATCTGGTGCTGACCGACGTCACCCTCAAGGGCGAACTCAGCGGCCGCGATGTGGTCGAGCGCATCCGCGTCGACTTCGCCTATGGCAAGCGGCGCCTGCCGGTGCTGGTGATGACCGGTGACAGCAACCCGCACAACCAGTCGGCGCTGCTGCAGTCCGGCGCCAATGACCTGGTGCAGAAACCCATTGAAGAACGTCTGCTGGTGACCAAGGTGCTGTTCCAGCTGCGGCTGGCACGCATGGCACAGCCGGCGGTGGTGCTGTGAGCGAAGACGGCGCACAGATCCAGCTTGAGCCCAGTTGGAAGGCACGCATCGGCGATTGGCTGCTGCGCCCGGAGATGCGCGAGCTGTCGGCCTTCCTGCGCAAGCGCAAGGCGTCGGGCGCCCATGTGTTCCCGCCCGGGCCGGAAATCTTTGCTGCTTTCAACGCTACTCCGTTCGAGCAGGTAAAGGTGGTGGTGCTGGGCCAGGACCCGTACCACGGCTACGGACAGGCGCATGGTTTGAGTTTCTCGGTGATGCCGGGCGTGCCGGTACCGCCGTCGCTGCTCAACATCTACAAAGAGCTTGAAGCCGACCTGGCCATCCCACGCCCGGACCACGGCTGCTTGCTGCCATGGGCGCAGCAGGGCGTGCTGTTGCTCAACGCGGTGCTGACGGTGGAAGAGGGCAAGGCTGGCGCGCATCAGGGCCGCGGTTGGGAGGGTTTCACCGACCATGTGGTCGACGTGCTCAACCGCGAGCGCGAAGGCCTGGTGTTCCTGCTGTGGGGCGCCTATGCCCAGAAGAAGGGCAAGGTCATCGATACCCGCCGCCACCGCGTGTTCAAGGCACCGCATCCCTCGCCGTTGTCGGCCCACCGTGGCTTCCTCGGCTGCCGGCACTTCTCGCAGGCCAATGACTATCTGGCCCGCAACGGCCAGGCCCGGATCGACTGGCGGCTGCCGGCCTTGGCCGATCTGGCGCCGTCTGATGGCTGAACTGCCTTGATTCCTGTCATATCGCAGTGACCTTGGCTTTGCTACCTTGGCGGGGTTGGGAATGCCGTCGTTGCTGTCGCCTATTCAGGTTTGACCTCGAGTTTGCGAACAAAAACAGAACGCTGGAACTTTTTCTGTACTGAGCAGTCCAATAGTTCGACTGCTAAGATGAGGTCCTATGAACCTGAACACCTCTACTGCCCTTGTGGCAAACAATCTCCCGATCCCCAGTGCGCTCGGTTCGCTGGACGCCTACATCGGTGCCGTGCACCAGATCCCGGTGCTGTCGGTCGATGAGGAGCAGGAACTGTCGCGTCGCTTCCGTGACGAGCAGGATCTGAACGCCGCGCGTGAGCTGGTGCATTCGCACCTGCGCTTCGTCGTGCACGTGGCCCGCGGTTACAACGGCTACGGCCTGCAGCTGGGCGACCTGATCCAGGAAGGCAACATCGGCCTGATGAAGGCGGTCAAGCGCTTCGATCCGGACATGGGCGTGCGCCTGGTGTCCTTCGCGGTGCATTGGATCCGTGCCGAGATGCACGAATTCATCCTCAAGAACTGGCGCATCGTCAAGGTCGCCACGACCAAGGCGCAGCGCAAGCTGTTCTTCAATCTGCGCAAGTCCAAGACCCGCCTGGGCTGGATGAACGCCGCCGAGGTCAGCGCCGTCGCCAAGGATCTGAACGTCTCCGAGCGTGAAGTGATGGAGATGGAATCGCGCCTGTCCGGTCGCGACATCGGCTTCGATGCGCCGTCGGATGAAGACGACGACCATGCGCCGCCGTCGCCGGCTGCGTACCTGGTCGCGCGCGATGAAGATCCGTCGCAGGCCTATGAGCGTGAGGACAGCGAAGACAACCAGCTGAGCCTGCTGCGCGAAGGTCTGGCCAAGCTCGACCAGCGTTCGCGCGACATCATCGCCCGCCGTTGGCTGGAGGCCGACAGCAAGGTGACGCTGCAGGAACTGGCAGATGAGTACGGCGTGTCTGCCGAGCGCATCCGCCAGATCGAAGCCAACGCGCTGAAGAAGATGAAGGCACTGTTCGCCGCCTGAGCAAGGCAGCAGCAGTAACACGAAGGCCCGGGGAAACCCGGGCCTTTGTTTTGTAGTGCCGAGCCATGCTCGGCAAGAGGCCTTATCGGTGGCGGTTGGTCCGTGCATGAAGCCTCTGCCGAGCATGGCTCGGCACTACAGGACGATTTTCATCACCGGTAGGAAAGCTTTCCCGTGTAAATTCGGCATTCTTCTTGCAGCCGGACCCGATGATGAAAGGACAGTGCCTGTGTGGTGCGATTGAAGTGATCGCCAATGAGCATTCCGAAATCGGTCTATGCCATTGCAGCATGTGCCGGCGCTGGTCCGGTGGCCCGCTGTTCGCGGTGCATTGTGATGATCAGGTGCAGGTCATCGGCAGCGCGTTGAAGACTTATCGTTCGTCCGACTGGGCTGAACGCGGCTTCTGCTCACAGTGCGGCACGCACCTGTATTACCGGTTGGTGCCGGACGGCGAATACTTCGTGCCGGCGGGCTTGTTCCAGGAACAAGCGTTCGAACTGGCCAGCCAGATATTCATCGACGAAAAGCCGTCGTACTACGAACTAGCCAACGAGACGCCGAAACTCACCGGGCGCGAAGTATTCGAGCAGTTCGCCAACGGCAACAGCTGATTGCTGCTGGCGCGGTTGCGATCAGCCCGCAGGTTCCTTGCCATCGTCCTCATCGGCATCGCCGAGGATGATGCGCGCGCTGCGCTGGTAGCTCCAATATGCCACCGCCCAGTTCAGCAGCACCACCAAGCGGTTGCGGAAGCCGATCAGGAAGAACACGTGCGCGGCCAGCCAGAACCACCAGGCCAGCAAACCGGACAGCTGCAGCTTGCCGACATGCACGATGGCGGCCATGCGACCGATGGTGGCCAGGTTGCCTTGGTCGTTGTAGCGGAATGGTGCAGGCGCTGGCTTGCCATCAAGACGCGCGCGGATCACCTGCGCCACGTACTTGCCCATCTGCTTGGCGGCCGGCGCCACGCCCGGCACCGGTCGGCCGTTGGCCTGCATCAAAGCGACCAGATCGCCACCGGCGAAGATCTCCGGGTGGCCGGGAATCGTGAGGTCCGGTTCCACCTGTACGCGACCGGCGCGGTCCAGCGGCACGTCCAGGGTGCGCGCCAGCGGTGAGGCGGCGACGCCGGCGGCCCACACCACGGTACGCGCAGGCACATGGCTGTCACCGAGCTGGAAGCCCTGTCCGTCGATATGGCTGACGGCGGTGCCGGTGAGCACTTCCACGCCCAGCTTCTCCAACTGCCGGCGCGCCTTCAGCGACAGCACCTCCGGGAAGGTCGAGAGCACCCGCGGTCCGGCTTCAACCAGCCGCACCTTGGCGTCGGCCGGATTGATGTGGCGGAACTCGTTCTTCAGCGTATGGCGGGCGATCTCGGCCAAGGTGCCGGCCAGTTCCACGCCGGTAGGGCCGCCGCCGACGACGGCGAAGCTCAGCCATGCCGCACGCTTGTCCGGATCGGATTCGGCCTCGGCGCGCTCGAAGGCCAGCAGCAGCTTGCGACGCAGGTACAGTGCATCGTCCAGGGTCTTCAGGCCGGGCGCATCGGCTGCCCATTCGTCGTGGCCGAAGTAGGCATGGGTGGCGCCGCTGGCGACCAGCAGCAGGTCGTAGCCGATCTGGCTGCCATCGCCGAGTTGCACCTTCCTGGCGTGCTTGTCGATGGACACCACTTCGCCCAGCCGTACCTCGATGTTGCGCTGCTTGCCGAGGATGTGTCGCAGCGGCGCGGCGATATCCGGCGACGACAGGCCGGCGGTGGCGACCTGATAGAGCAGGGGCTGGAACAGATGATGGTTGCGGCGATCGACCAGGGTGATGCGCAATGGCGCATCGGCCAGTGCTCGGCTGGCCCAGAGCCCGGCGAAACCTCCGCCGATGACGACAAGGTGCGGGTGTTGCGGCATGACGTACTCCGGTGTGGCCGGTGCACCGGCCGTGGGGGCGGGTTGTCAGCGCACATCATCGCATTGATGTGCTTTGAAACAGCGATGACCGATACTGGTACTCAGCTTGCCGCCATGGAGTACCCCGTGACTGAGCCTGAGAAGCGTATCGCGCTGTTGATCGATGCCGACAACGCACCGTCATCGAAGATCGACGAGATCCTTGTGGAAGTGGCCGCCTTCGGCGTGGCCAACGTACGCCGTGCCTATGGCGACTGGAAGAACCCTCGGCTGAAGGGTTGGGAAAGCGTGCTGCATGAGTTCGCGATCCGGCCGATCCAGCAGTTCGCCTATTCCAAGGGCAAGAACGCCTCGGACATGGCGATGGTGGTGGACGCGATGGATCTGTTGTACGCGCGCAACTTGGATGGCTTCGCGATTGTCTCCAGCGACGCCGACTTCACCCCGCTGGTGATGCGCATCCTCACCGACGGCGTGAAGGTATATGGCTTCGGCGAACAGAAGACGCCCTTGGCCTTCGTCAACGCCTGCTCGAAGTTCACTTATCTGGAAGCGCTGGGCAACGATGCGCCCGAAGTCGTCGAGCAGGTGGTCGCCAGCAGTACGCCGACCGCGACGACTGCAACAGAAACCACCGAGCCGCCGGCAGCGCCGATCAAGCCGCGCAGCAGCAATGAACTGCGCGGGGATACACGCCTGCTCAATCTATTGCGCGGCGCAGTGGATGCAGTGGCCGATGAGCAGGGCTGGGCCTTGCTCAGTGCCGTCGGCAACCAGATTGCCAACCGCGCCTCGTTTGACTCGCGCAACTACGGCTATCGCAAGTTGAGCGAGTTGATCGACGCCACTGGCCTGTTCGAGGTCAAGCGCGCCGGCAAGGCATCGGCGGTACGCGCGCTGCCACGCAGGGGCGCGCGCGATGAATCCTGATTTGCAAGGAGTGGGTGAATGTTGAAGATCTGGGGCCGGCGCAATTCCAGCAATGTGCGCAAGGTGCTGTGGTGCGCCGAGGAGATCGGTCTGCCGTATGAGTCGATCGAGGTAGGTGGTGCGTTCGGCGGCACGCAGACGGCCGAGTACCGCGCGATGAACCCCAACGGGCTGGTGCCGGTGATCGAGGATCACGGCCTGCCGGTGTGGGAGTCCAACACGATCGTGCGCTATCTGTCGGCACGTTATGCGCTGGACGTGCTGTATCCATCCGACCCGGTTGAGCGGGCGCACAGCGAACAATGGATGGATTGGACCACGTCGAGTTTCGCGGTGGCCTTCCGTGACCTGTTCTGGGGTGTTGTGCGGACTGCACCAGCGGATCGTGATGAGGCGCGTATTGCGGCGGCGTTGTTGCGCTGTGGTGAGTTGTTGGCGCTGGTCGATGCGGCGTTGGAAAAGCAGCCGTGGTTGTCCGGCGAGCGTTTTGCGATGGGCGATATTCCGCTGGGTTCCTTCATCTACGCCTGGTTTGAAATGCCGATCCAGCGCCCGGAGCTGCCGCACCTGGCAGCGTGGTATGCACGGCTGCAGCAGCGACCTGCGTACCGAAAGGGAGTGATGACGGCGTTGACTTGAGTTGATGTTGGTAATGCGGGGATGTGGCTTCCATCCGCGCCTGGCGCACAAAGAAAAAGCCGCGCTGCAACCAGCGCGGCTTTTTCACTACCTCCGTGCAGACAGCACGGTTAAACCGGCCTTAGAACTTCCAGGTCAGGCCCATGTACAACTGGCGGCCTGCATAGCTGTTGGACAGCAGACGGGCCTTGGTGTCGCTGCCCAGGTGCACACGCTGCTCGGACTTGGTGGCATTGAGTACCGAAGCACTCAGGGTCAGGTCCTCGCGGATGTTGAAGGCCGCGTTGAGGTCCAGCTGGTCATACGGCTCGGTATAGATGGTGAAGCCGTTGTTCAGGCCACCAACCACTTCGCCGCGACGGTTGTACGAGGCACGCGCCAGGAAATAGCGGTTCTCGTAGAACACGGTGAAGTTGCCCTGGTTCTTTGCGCTGCCTACCAGCGGCGAGGCACCGATCTTCTCACCGTCGATTTCAACCGAAGCCAGGTTGGTGTCGTTGTAGGTGTAGTTGGCCTGGAAGCCCAGACCGAAGTCGAAGGTGTACTGGCCGTACACTTCCACACCCTGTGACACGCCGTCCTGGCCGTTGGCTTCGGTGGAATAGTCCTGCACCGTTACCGACTGCCCGGCAACGTTCATCTGCAGGTCGCGCACCACCGGTACGGTGAAGTTCTTCACGTCCTTGCGGAACAGGCCAACACCTGCAACTGCACCGGGTTGGAAGTACCACTCCAGGCTCAGGTCGTACTGGGTTGCCTTGAACGGCTCCAGGTCCTTGTTGCTGCCAGAACCGTACCAGCCCGGGTTCACTGCGCCACCGGCCACAACGCGGTCGGCGCTGTATTCGGCGGAGTAGTAGCTCAAGCCGCCCGGGTAGGCGATGCTGGTGTAGCTGGGACGCGAGATGACCTTGGAAGCTGCACCGCGCAGTACCAGGTTGTTGGTGATGTCCCAGGCGATATTGAAGCTTGGCAGGATGTCGGTATAGGTCTTGTCCAGCGAGGCAAGCTCATAGCTCTTCTCGCGGGCCATGCTGTCGGGCAGGCGCACGAATCCGCTCTCACAGCCGTAACCCGTGTTCGAGCCCAGCAACGCGGCGGCGGCAGGATCGGTACAGGCCATCGGTGAGCCGCTGGCGTTGTCAGCGAAGTAGTCGTTGAAGCGTTCGACCGAATCGCTGGATTCGGCGTGCTGCTTGGTGCGGGCTACACGGATGCCGACGTTGCCGCGAACACGTTCTGTACGGAAGTTGGCCTGGAAATAGCCGGAGTAGACCTTCTCGCCCACGTTGTAGACGAAGTCGTCCTCACGACGGTTCTGCGCCGGACCGTAGGTCTTGTTGAGATAGTCGATGTAGGCAGGATAGTTGATGCCCGGGAATACGTTCGCGTTGAAGCCGCCGGCGATGTTGCCGATCGGCTGCGACAGGAAGAAGCCGGGTTGTGCGATGCCGGCGGTGGAATCACAGCCAGCCTGGTAGCGCTTGCTGTAGTCGCTCGGGTCCGCACCTTGGCACACCCAGTAGGTATTGCCGGTATTGCGGTGCACCTTGCTGTCGCTGTATTTGGTGCCGAACTGGATGGAATCCAGCCAGCCGGCTTCGAACAGCTTGTTGAAGTCAGCCTGGAAGTGATTCTGCTTGATGCTGGTCTGGGTCCATGACGAATCGGTGGAGCCGGTGTCGACCTCGGCGATGCCGTTCATCAGCTGCTGCTGCAAGTCCGGCGAGAACGTTGCCGACGGCGTACCGGTGATGTCCCACGCGCTGTACTGGTTGCCGGCCTGCCATTGGTTGCCTACTTTGCGGCGCGGCTTTGCCGACATGCGGAAGCTCATCGATGGGCCGCCTTCGGACCAGGTGCGGCCGCCGGCAAACGATGCCTTCCACAGCGGGCTGATGTCCCAGTCCACGCTCAGGTCTGCGGTCTGCGACAGCGCCTTTTCGCGGCTGTAGGTGCCGGTCAGCTGCGGGGTTGGAATGGTGCAGTCATCCGGGCCCCAGCCACCGCCGGGCAGGCCGGCAGCCTTGGCTTCGTCCTCGCTGCAGATATAGGTCTTGCCGGCCAGCTTTTCGTACTCGGCGCCGGTGACGATGGTGCCACTGGGGTCGAAGCTGAAGTCGTTGAGCAGGCGGCCCGGTTCCCAGTTGCCATCACCGGCCACACGCGCCAGGTTCCATTCCGGAATCTTCAGCATGTTCTGGGTGTAATTGCCTTCCAGCTCGAAGCGGAAGTAGTTCGCGGTCATGGTGACGTTGTCGACCGGCTTGAACTGGAAGGTCAGCTGGTTGCCGGTGCGCTCGCGCTTCTCATCCTTGACCGCGAAGTTGACCGAGGTCGGCATGAAGAAGCCGGAGTAGTGGCCGCCGGTCTGGTTGTAGATGCCGGAACGGCCCCAGAACTGCGAAGCCTCAGGCAGGCGATTGCCGTGCACATCGACGGCTGGATCGCGGGTGGTGCCGCGTTCGTCCCAAACGTACTTGTGGCTGATGTTGCCGTTGGCGTCGAGGCGGTCGCTATACCACTGCCAATCCTCGGTGCTGGCGGTCATGGTGCGGCTACGACGGTTCTGCTTGGTTGCACCGATCAGCAGGCCGAAGCGCTCGTCCTCGCTGTGCCAGGAGTACATCGCCGACGCCTGCGGGTCGATGCCGCTGGTGGTGTCCGACGAGGTGCCTTCGATGCTGGCAAAGCCGGAGTTGGCTTCCATGTCCAGCGGGCGACGCGTGCGCAGGATCACCGTACCGCCGATGCCACCTTCTTCCAGGCGTGCTTCCGGGGTTTTGTACAGTTCTGCGGCCGACAACATGTTGGACGGCAGCAGGGTGTAGTTGAACGAGCGCGAGGCTTCGTTGTTGGTTTCCGAGCTGGCGACGTAGTTGCCGTTCAACTGGGTCAGGGTGAGCCCCGAGGCCAAGCCGCGCACGCTGACGTTCTTACCTTCGCCACCGTCGCGGGTGATGATCACGCCAGGCACGCGCTGCAGCGCGTCGGCCACGTTCTTGTCGGGGAACTTGCCGACGTCTTCTGCGGTGATCACCTCGACCACGGCATTGGCGTCGCGCTTCTGCTCAAGGCTTTTTTCGATGGCGTAGCGGTAACCGGTGACGTTGACGCTGTCGAGCGTGGTGGCATCGGTGCTGGTACTCGCCTGTTGCGCGAACGCGGCGCCGGGAACGGCGGCCACGGTGAACAAGGCGAAGGCAATGGCAGCGGACAAGGTGTCGCGGCCGTGCTTGCGTGTGATCTGTTTCATTTCTCTCCCTCTCCTGGATTGAATCGCTAACTGTCACGTTGATTTGGACTTGTATCGATCTAAAAACGGGTGAAACCGGGGCCTTGTTGCGTTCGCTCAATGACTTGTCTGGCGCTCGAGCAGGGTTCCGTTGCCGGCGATCGTGGGGGTGTCGATTTGGATCGATCTAAACGATTGGCGCGCATTTTTTAGCACAGCCAAAGGTTTGACGCATGCTGCTTCGCAATATGGCCTTGCTCCCTCCCTTTGGCCGGAGGCCAAGGGGAGGGTTGGGGAGGGGTTGGCTGTTGGGGCTTTACCGGGAAGGCCTCTGCCGAGCATGGCTCGGCACTACGCTTGGCTCTCTCCCTTTGGCCGCAGGCCAAGGGGAGGGCTGGGGAGGGGTTGGCTGTTGAGGCTTTGCCGGGAAGGCCTTTGCCGAGCATGGCTCGGCATTACGCCTGGCTCCCTCCCTTTGGCCGCAGGCCAAGGGGAGGGCTGGGGAGGGGGTGGCTTTTGGGGCGTTACCGGGAAGGCTTCTGCCGAGCATGGCTCGGCACTACAGGGGGGATTTTTGTCGCGATGTTGCGCCGCAGAATGCGTTGGGCGAAATCCTCATGCTTTACTTGGATCGATCTAAATTTTCGGCAAAGTGCTTCCGGGGATGCAGGCGGGGCCGCGCAGGGCGAGGTCCAGCTAGTTGCAAGCCACTGAAAACACTGCCGTGCAGCGCTTTCCACGGCCCAATGTTTATTGCTTTTGCCCCGCCAGCCGCCGTCGTGACGGCTTTCGGGGCAGCTGCGGGGGCCAACCCGTTTTGCTGATGCCTGGCATCTCTCCCCCATCCCGTTCCCGGATGGGCTGGACATCAGCGGCCCGGCTTGTCCGGGCCAACTTCTGCCGAAGCTACATCGTTGCCGTACCGACCGACCCAAGGATCCAATGCATGAGCCGATCGCCATCCACCGCCCATTCCCGCCGCCGCCCGTTGGCAACGGCTGCCTGCCTGCTGGCGCTGAGTTTCGCGCCCTTGCTGCAGGCTGCGCCGTCGGTCGCGCTGGAGCGCGAGGTCAATACCTTCATCGGCAGCAAGGATGACGGCAATACCTTCCCGGGCGCGTCGGCACCGTTTGGCCTGATCCAGGTCAGCCCGATCGGCAGTCACTACTCCGGCTGGCGCTATGACGACGAAAAGATCCGCGGCTTTGGTCATTCCTTCATCTCCGGCGCCGGTTGCTGGGAGCAGGGCGGTCAGCTCTCGGTATTGCCGGTGACCGGCAGCATCGGTCCCGGTGGTGACTTCGACACCAAGGACCCCAAGCGCTTCGACCACAAGAACTACGCCTCGGCGTACAGCCACGATGGCGAAGTCGGCCAGGCCGGCTACTACAAGGTCCGGCTGACCGATTACCGCGGCATCGACGTGGAAACCACTGCGTTGACCCGCGCCGCCGCCGAGCGCTACACCTTCAGCGCTGGCGTCAGTGAAGGCCAGGTGCTGGTCAATGTTGCCCAGGCCAACGAGCGCCATTCGGTGATCGGCAGCGTGATCGATGTGGTTGGCGATCGTGCGGTGGAAGGCAAGTTGGTCACCAAGAGTTTCTGCGGCGGCCACCAGTACACCACCTGGTTCCGCATCGAGTTCGATCGTCCATTCAAGGCGCACGGCACCTGGGGCGAAGCAGGCGGCCTGCCCGGCGCGCGCCACAGCATGGAAGGCGAGGCCAAGCCCAATGGTGCATGGCTGAGCTTTGACCTGGCCGATGGCCGCAGTGTTACCGCCACCAGCGCGATCTCGCATGTCGATGCCGAAGGTGCGCGCAACAACCTGCGCAGCGATGGCATGCAGGGCGGCAAGCTGCTGGGCTTCGATCGCATGCGCGCGCTGTCGCAGGCGCAGTGGCGCGAACAGCTGGGCAGCGTCAAGGTCGAAGGCGCGAACGCCGACGATCGCACAGTGCTGTACACCGCGCTGTACCACGCGCTGCTGCAGCCGATGACCGGCAGTGATGCTGATGGTCGCTATCGTGGCTACGACGATGTCATCCATCGCGCCGATGGCTGGACCTACTACGAGTATTTCTCGCTGTGGGATACCTACCGCACGCAGAACCAGTGGCTGGCCTTGACCCGCCCGGAAGTCGCGCGCGATATCGGCCGTAGCCTGCTCGCCATCAACGAACAGGGTGGCTGGTTGCCTCGCTGGGGCTATGCCAACTTTGAAACCAATGTAATGACCGGCGACCCGGTAACGCCGTTCATGGTCGACCTGTGGCGCTTTGGTGCGCTCAAGGGTCGCGAGGCCGAAGCGTGGGGCGCGTTGCGCCGCAATGCCTTCGAGATGCCGCCGATCAATTCGCGTATGGCTGGCCGTTCCGGCAATGCCAGCTATCTCGCCAATGGTTATGTGGCCTATGACCGTGCCTTCCCGTCCAAGGGCATGGACGTTGATCCGCACCACGGCGGCTCGGCAACGCTGGAATACGCATTGGCCGATTGCGCCTTGGCGCAGATGGCCGATGGCCTGGGTCACGCCGCCGACGCAACGACGCTGCGCGCACGTGGTGGCAACTGGCACAAAGTGTGGGATGCGGATGTGCGCGATGCCGAAACCGGCTTCACCGGTTTCCCGCGTCCGCGCGACGAGAACGGCAAGTGGTATACGCCGGCCGATGGCCACTACAGCCCGCGTTCGCAGCACGGCTTCCATGAGGGCACCGGTTGGCAGTACCAGTGGTTGGTGCAGCAGGACGTGCCCGGCATGTTGCAGGCCATGCATGGCCGCGAACAGGCCGGCAAGCGTCTGGATGCGTTCTTCGCCTATGACGCGCTGCTGCAGTCACCGCTGACCGCCGCACGCAAGGAATGGGTGGTTGGCCCGTACAGCTACTACAACCAGTACCGCTACAACCCGAACAACGAGCCTGACCTGCATTCGCCGTGGATGTATACGTTGATCGGCCAGCCGTGGAAGACCGCCACCGTGGTTCGCGCCGCGCAGCAGCTGTTCACCAATGCGCCGAACGGCGTTACCGGCAATGACGATCTGGGCACGATGTCGGCCTGGTACCTGTTCAGCGCGCTGGGCCTGTATCCCGCGGTGCCGGGCAGTGGCCAGTTCCTGCTGCATGCACCGCGCTACAGCAAGGCCGAGATCACCTTGGGCAATGGCCGCACGCTGCGCCTGCAGGCACCGGGCGCCGATCCGCGCAGCCTGCAGTACATCCAGAGCGTGCAGGTTGATGGCAAGCCGCAGCCGGCGGTGTGGCTGGATTGGCAGCGCCTGCAGCAGGGCGGCGATGTGCGCTTCACCCTCGGTGCGCAGGCACCGGAGCAGGGCTGGGGCACCGCACAGGCAGACCTGCCGGTGTCGTACTGCGCCACCCCGGGCAGCGCCCAGCCGTGAGCTCGGGCAGCGCCAAGGCTGGAAAGAAGGGAACGGGCAGCGCAAGCGCTGGCCGTGATCCTTTAGGCTTGGCGCATCCCGGAACCGCAGCGGAAATGATGAAAGAGACTTCTACCGGCGCCAAGGGCGCACGCAAGGCCGGCCAACGCGCGGTCACCGTCACCGACATCGCACAGGCGGTGGGCGTGTCGCGGGCGACCGTATCGCTGGTGTTGCGTGGCAGCCCCTTGGTCAATGTCGACACCCGCGCCAAGGTCGAAGCCGAACTGCGCAAGCAGCGCTATGTGTATAACCGCACTGCTGCAAACCTGCGTCGTCGTACCTCATCGTCGATCGCGCTGGTGATCAATGATCTGTCCAACCCGTTCTTCGCCGAGTTTGCTTCCGGCGTGGACGAGGCATTGGGTGGCAAGGGCTTCGTGACCCTGCTTGGCAGCACCGGCGAATCGCCGCAGCGTCAGCAGGCGGTGTTGAGCACCTTGATGGAACACACGCCGACTGGCTTCATCCTGTCGCCGGCCGAAGGCAGTGATGCCGAAGAACTGCGGCATGTCTTGGGTGCACATGCCAACGTGCTGTTGTTCAACCGCGAGCTGGCCGGCGCCGATTGGGATTTCCTCACCCTGGACAACCAGCACGGCGCGTACATGGCGACCCGTCACCTGATCGAACGCGGTCATCGTGATATCGCCTTCTTCGGCGGACATGGGGCATCCAGTTCCTGCGCGCAGCGCCGTTTGGGTTACCAGCAGGCATTGAGTGAAGCAGGCTTGCCTTTCCATGCGGACTGGTTGATCGAGTCCGCACCCAACCGTCTGGAAGCGGCTGCACGTACCGGCGAATTGTTCGAATGCGCACAGCGGCCCAGCGCGGCGGTCTGCTACAACGACACGGTTGCATTGGGCCTGATGCTGGGCCTGACCTCACGTGGCATCCGCCCGGGCGGTGACTTCGCCGTCACCGGCTTCGACGATATCTCCGAGGCTGCGGTCGCGGTGCCGCCGTTGACCACGCTGACTGCGGATCCGCGCGAACGTGGCCGGCAGGCTGCAGCCTTGTTGTTGCAGCGCCTGGACAATCCCGACGCAGCACCGATGCGCACTGTTGCACCGGTGCAGCTGCGGATCCGCGAGAGCAGTGCAGCAAGGCCAAGTTGATTCCGCAACCCCATCTCCCGATTACCGTATCCAGGCAGCCCACATGCACATACCAACATCGCCGTCATCTACATCAAGCCAGTCGGCGCCCGTGGTCAATACGCGTGTGGCCATGGCGGTGGCGACGACCATCTTCTTCATGTGGGGCTTCCTGACCTGCCTCAACGACATCCTGATTCCGCATCTGAAGTCGGTGTTCGAGCTGAACTACACCCAGGCAATGCTGGTGCAGTTCACTTTCTTCGGGGCCTACTTCCTGATGTCGCTGCCCGCAGGTCGACTGGTGGCGCGGCTTGGCTACAAGCAGGGCATCGTCGCCGGCCTGGTGATTGCCGGCATCGGTGCACTTGGCTTCTGGCCGGCGGCTGAGCTGCGTATCTATGGCGCCTTCCTGGCGGCCCTGTTCGTGCTGGCAACCGGCATCACCGTGCTACAGGTGGCGGCCAATCCCTATGTCGCGCTGCTTGGCCCGGAGCGGACCAGTTCCAGTCGTTTGACGTTGGCACAGGCATTGAACTCGCTGGGTACCGCGATCGCGCCGATCTTCGGCGGCATGCTGATCCTGGGCAACACGGTGAAGAGCGCAGATGAGCTGACTGCGCTGCCGTTGGCTGATCAGCTCGCCTACCGCGCGCAGGAAGCGCAGTCGGTGCAGGGGCCGTATCTCGGCCTGGCTGTGGCCTTGTTCCTGCTGGCGCTGTTCGTTTTCCTGTTCCGTTTGCCGTCGCTGAGCGAGAACAGCGAGCAGGCCGACAGCGCACGCCATAGCTATGGTGACGCATTGCGCCACAAGCACCTGCTGTTCGGCGTGCTGGGCATCTTCTTCTATGTGGGTGCCGAGGTTTCGATCGGCAGCTTCCTGGTCAACTACCTGTCGCTGCCCAACATCGGCGGCTTCAGTGAGCAGCAGGCCACGCACTATGTGTCGCTGTACTGGACAATGGCGATGATCGGCCGCTTTGCCGGTTCGCTGCTGCTGGTGCGCTTCTCGCCGCGCAAGCTGCTCGCCCTGTTTGCAATGATCAATGTCGGTTTGCTGGCCCTGACCATGGGCACGGAAGGCCAGGTGGCCTTGTACTCGATCGTGGCGATTGGCCTGTTCAACTCGATCATGTTCCCGACCATCTTCGCGCTCGGCATCGAGCGCCTGGGGCCGTTGACCAACAAGGCGTCCAGCCTCCTGATCATGGCCATTGTCGGCGGCGCGGTGGTGCCGTTCCTGCAGGGCATGCTGGCCGACCGCGTCGGCGTGCACCATTCATTCGTACTGCCGTTGCTGTGCTACGGCTACATCATTTTCTACGGGCTGGTCGGTTCGCGCACCAGCACCGGCGTTACCCAACAGGACTAAGGCCAGATGGGCAAGATTGTTTGTTTCGGCGAGATTTTGATCGATCTATTAGCGCAACCACCGGCCTCGGCCGACACCCCGCGCGCGTTCCTGCAGTACGCAGGCGGTGCCCCCGCCAACGTCGCAGTGGCGGCCGCGCGACTGGGGGCCAGCAGCCATTTCGCCGGCATGCTGGGCCGCGACATGTTCGGTGACTTCCTGCTGGAGAGCCTGCAGCAAGCCGGGGTCGAGACCGACTGCATCGTGCGTACCGACGCAGCCAAGACCGCGCTGGCCTTCGTCGCGCTGGACGCGCATGGCGAGCGCAGCTTCAGCTTCTACCGGCCGCCGGCGGCCGACCTGCTGTTCCGCGCCGAGCACTACCTGTCCGCCTGCTTCGACGGCACTGCCTGCTTCCACGTCTGCTCCAACAGCCTGACCGAAGCGGATATCGCCGCAGCCACGTTTGCAGGCATGGAGCGCGCACGCGCCGCTGGCGCCGTGGTCAGCCTCGATCTGAACCTGCGCCCGGCGCTGTGGCCGGCGGGTGTCGATCCCTCGCCGCGCCTGTGGCAGGCCTTGGAACGCGCTGACCTGATCAAGCTCTCGCGCGAGGAGCTGGACTACTTGGCCGCGCCACTGGGCGCCGACGGTGATGCGCAGGTACTGCGCCGTTTGTTGGCTGCGCAGGCACGCTGGGTGATCGTCACCGACGGTGCCGGCACGCTGCGCTGGTATACCCGCCATGGCGAAGGCGAGGTACCGAGCTTCCGTGTGCAGGCGGTGGATACCACCGCTGCGGGCGATGCCTTTGTCGGCGGCGTGCTGGTCGGGCTGGTTGAGCGCGGTGGCGCAGGCGCCGGTTTTGCCGCGTTCTGCCAGACCCCGAATGCAATCAATGGCACGCTGCGCTTCGCGGCCGCGGTAGGTGCCCTGGCGGTAACCCGCAAGGGCGCGTTTGCCGCGATGCCCGCCTTGAGTGAAGTACAGCAGCTGCTGCAGCAACAACAGGAAACCACCGCATGACCACCACGCCCGATTTCCGCTCCCCGGCCTTCCTGCGCGCGCACATCGCCGACACGATGGCCTTCTACCATCCGCATTGCATCGATGCCGATGGCGGTTTCTTCCACTACTACCGTGACGACGGCAGCATCTACGATCGCAGCCATCGCCACCTGGTCAGCAGCACCCGCTTCGTCTTCAACTACGCGATGGCCTACCGGGAGTACGGCAACGCCGAGTATCTGGAGGCGGTGGAGCACGGCGTGCGCTACCTGCGTGATGTGCACCGCAATCCGGCCACTGGCGGCTACGCCTGGACCCTGCGCGATGGCAAGGTCGAGGACGACATGAACCACTGCTACGGCGTGGCCTTCGTGCTGCTGGCCTACAGCTGTGCGTTGAAGGCTGGCATCGAGCAGGGCCGCGAGTGGATGGACGAGACCTGGCAGTTGCTGGAACGCCACTTCTGGGAGCCGCAGCACGGCCTGTACCGCGACGAAGCCGACGCCAACTGGAACTTCACCGGTTATCGCGGCCAGAACGCCAACATGCATATGTGCGAGGCGATGCTGGCGGCGTTTGAGGCCAGCGGCGAACAGCGCTATCTGCAGCGCGCTCTGCAGCTGGCCGACAGCATGACCCGCCGGCAGGCGGCCAAGGCTGGCGGTCTGGTCTGGGAGCACTACGACATCGATTGGAACATCGATTGGAACTACAACCTGGACAACCCCAAGCACCTGTTCCGTCCGTGGGGATTCCAGCCCGGTCACCAGACCGAATGGGCCAAGCTGCTGATGATCCTCGACCGCCACGTCGATGCCGATTGGCTGGTGCCTACCGCACGGCACCTGTTCGATACCTCGATGACACGTTCGTGGGATGAATCGCGCGGCGGCCTGTATTACGGCTTCGCACCGGAAGTGCGCCGTCAGCCCAACATGGACGGCGTGGCGATTGGTGGTGACAGTTTCGTCTGCGACGACGACAAGTATTTCTGGGTGCAGGCCGAGTCGCTGGCGGCCGCCGCGTTGCTGGCCAAGCGCACCGGCGATGCAGGCTACTGGGAGTGGTACGACCGGCTGTGGGCGTACTCGTGGCAGTACTTCGTCGATCATCGCTACGGCGCGTGGTTCCGCATCCTCGATGCCGACAACCGCAAGTACGACGACGAGAAGAGCCCGGCCGGCAAGACCGATTACCACACCATGGGCGCCTGCCACGAAGTGTTGAATGTGGTGCGCGAAGGCTGAGCAACAGCACTTGCATTGTTTAAGTCGTCATCCCCGCGAAGGCGGGGATCGCTCTGGCTCTCCGCTTCAGTAGTGAACTCTGAGCAAGCGTAGTTTCATGTTTTGTCGAAGACGGTTTCGCGGTCGGTAAGAGAGCGCAACCAGCAACAGGGAGGAAGCAGCATGCAGCACGTGCACCTGAAATTTGGATCGATACAAATTCATGCTCAACGCGTGTGCCGCGGCCTGTTGCTGTGTGCGCTGTGGCTGGCATCCACTGCAGCAGTGGCTGCACCACTGCAGGCGCAATGGAGCTTCCGCCTGCTACCGGGCGATGCACAACTGCAGACGCATCCGGGCATGGATGCGTGGAAACAAGCAACGGTGCCAGGCAGCGTGCATACCGATCTACTCGCTGCCGGCTTGATCGGCGATCCTTATGTCGGCGCTGCCGAAGCTGGCCTGCAGTGGATCGGTCTCGCTGATTGGGAATACCGCGCCCGCTTCGATGTGGATGCGGCAACCCTGGCGCGTCCGCATGCCGAGCTGCGCTTCGATGGCCTGGACACCTTTGCCGAGGTCCGCCTCAACGGCGAGCCGCTGCTGAAAGCCGACAATGCGCATCGCACTTGGCGTGCCCGCGTGGATGGTCGCCTGCGTGCGCAGGGCAATGAGCTGCAGATCGTGTTCCGCTCGCCGATCCGCACGCTGCTGCCGCAGGTGCAGGCCATGCCGCACAAGATTGCCGGCAACTATCCTTCGCCCTACGGTGATGAGCCCAAGGACGCGATGGTCGGCAATTTCCTGCGCAAGCCTGCCTATCACTTCGGCTGGGACTGGGGCCCGCGCTACGTTACTGCGGGCGTTTGGCGGCAGGTGCATCTGGATAGCTGGGATCAGCAGCGCATCACCGATCTTGCAGTACGCACCGATGCGTTGGATGCGGACAAGGCACGCTTGAGCGTTCTATTGCAGGTCGAGCAGGCCGATGCCGCCGCCACCCAGCAGGTCGTCATTGATGTGCGTGATCCGGAAGGAAAGCCGGTTGCGCAGGTCACGCGCGAGATCGCGCTGCAGCCCGGCGAGAACACTGTTTCGCTGCCGCTGCAGATCGACAAGCCGCGCCGCTGGTGGCCGGTGGGCTATGGCGCGCAGGATCGCTACACCGTGCAGGCGCGCCTCGGTGAGGGCAAGCAGGACGCGCTCACGTCCAGCATCCGCATCGGCCTGCGCACCGTGCAGCTGCAGCGCGAAGAGGACAAGGACGGCGGGCAGGGCTTCGGCTTCGTCATCAATGGCGTGCCGGTGTTCGCCAAGGGTGCGAATGTCATTCCGTTCGATGCCTTCCCGGCACGGGTGACGCGCGAACGCCTGCGCCGCGACCTGCAGGCTGCGCGCGATGCCAACATGAACATGCTGCGCAACTGGGGCGGTGGCTATTACGAAGACGATGCCTTCTTCGACATCGCCGACGAACTCGGCTTGCTGGTGTGGCAGGACTTCATGTTCGGCGGCGGCATGCAGCCAGGTTATGACCCCGCATTCCGGGCAAACGTCGTTGCTGAAGCGCGCGACAACATCCGTCGCCTGCGCCACCACCCCAGCATCGTGCTGTGGTGTGGCAACAACGAAGAAGAGACCGCGTGGAAGGATTGGGGCCACGGCAAGAGCTTGCAGGAGGCCGATCCGGTATTCGCCGCGAAGGTCTGGCAGGGTTATGTGGACCTGTTCGGCAAGGACCTGCGCAGCGTCGTCGCCGAGGAAGGTCTGGGCGTGCCGTACTGGGCCAGTTCGCCCAGCAATGACCTGGACACCAAGGCCAATGACTCGCGTCGCGGTGACAAGCACTACTGGGAAGTCTGGGGCAACCCGGCGCTGCCGCCGACCGCCTACCTGAAGGAAACCCCGCGCTTCATGTCCGAGTACGGCCTGCAGGCCTGGCCGCAGCTGTCGACCATCAATGCCTTCGCCAAGCCGGAAGAACAGCAGGTGGATGGTCCGGTGATCCAGGCGCACCAGAAGTTCCTGGCCGGCAAGGGCAATGAACGCCTGCTGCATTACATCGAGATGGAATTCGGTATGCCGCGCTCATTCCCTGACTTCGTCTACCTCAGCCAGATGATGCAGGCCGAAGGCATCGAGCTGGCTGCGCTGCACCACCGCGCCTCGCGTCCGTACACGATGGGATCGCTGTACTGGCAGCTCAACGATGTATGGCCGGGCGCGTCCTGGTCCAGCGTGGATTACTTCGGAAACTGGAAGGCACTGAACTTCCACGCCCGGCGCTTCTTCGCCGAGGTGGCAGTGGCCGCACTGCGCGATGAAGGCAGTACCCGCTTCAGCCTGCTCAATGATGGTCGCGAGACCGTACAGGGGCAGTGGCGTGTGCGCGTATTGGATTTCGATGGACGTGAGCTGCAGCAGCAGCGCAAGCCGATCAGTTTGCCCGCGCTGGCGGCCACCGAGGCAGCACGCTTCAGCGACGCCGAGCTGCTGCAGGGCGCAGATCCCAGTCGCAGCGTCGCCGCTTTCGAGCTGCTGCGTGGTGATGCAGTAGTTGCACAGCGCCTCGTCTATTTCGTCCCCGCCAAGCAGCAAGCCTTGCAGCCGGCACAGCTGCACAGTGAGCTGCGCACCGAAGGCGATCATTACCTGCTGCAGCTGCGTGCCGACAAACTGGTCCGCGGCATCTGGATCGGCTTCAACAACGCCGATGCCAGCGTCGAGGACAATGCCTTCGACCTGCTACCCGGCCAGACCCGCACGTTGGTCGTGCGCAGCACCGCACCGCTTTCCACCCTGCGCACGGCCCTGCACCTGCAGACGCTGGGCGACACCCTGCAGTCCCGTCCCGTTGCATCGCAAGACAACGCTTCCGTCGAGAGGATCCACTGATGACCCGTTCCCTGCGTACCGCCCCCCTGGTCGCCGCGCTGATGCTGGCGCTTTCCGCCTGCAGCCAGCAGGCCGCCGCTCCCGCCACCACCCCGGCTGCACCGGCCGCAGCTGCTGCACCGGCTGACGCCGCACTTCCGGCCGTCGATGACGCCGAGGCCGCACGCATGGCCGAGCAGGTCCGTGAGGCCACCCGCCATGCCTGGCAGGGTTACATGCAGTACGCCAAGGGACACGACGACCTCAAGCCGATCAGCGGCCAGCCGCGCGACTGGTATCCCAAGCCGCTGCTGATGTCGCCGGTCGATGCGCTGGACACGCTGCTGCTGCTCGGCCTGGACAAGGAAGCCAATGAAGCCCGCGAGCTGATCGTCACCCAGCTGTCCTTTGACCAGGACATGGACGTGCAGAACTTCGAGGTCACCATCCGCCTGCTCGGTGGCCTGTTGTCGGCCTACCAGATGACCAACGACGAGCGCCTGCTCAAGCTCGCCGATGACCTGGGCACACGCCTGTCGCCGGTCTTCGACAGCCCGACCGGCCTGCCGTACACACACGTCAACCTGCATACCGGCAAGACCAGCGGCAAGATCAGCAACCCGGCCGAAACCGGCACGCTGCTGCTGGAGTTCGGCACCCTGGCCAAGCTCACCGGCAAGCAGGCCTACTACGACAAGGCCAAGCGCGCCCTGGTGGAAACCCACAAGCGCCGTTCCAAGATCGGCCTGGTCGGTTTGAACATCAACGTCGAAACCGGCGAATGGACCAACAAGGACGCCTCGATCGCCGGTGGCATCGACTCGTACTACGAGTACCTGCTCAAGTGCTGGAAGCTGTTCGGCGACGAAGACTGCAAGAAGATGTGGGACGAGAGCATCGGCCCGATCAACCAATACCTGGCCGACGAAGTGCGTGAAGGCGAGCTGTGGTATGGCCACGCCGACATGGACACCGGCACCCGTACCTCCACCACCTACGGTGCGCTGGACGCGTTCATGCCGGGCCTGCTGGCCCTGGGCGGTGACCTGGATCGCGCCAAGCGCCTGCAGGAATCCAACCTGAAGATGTGGCGCCTGCACGACATCGAGCCGGAGTCGCTGGACTACGCCAAGATGGAAGTGCGCTCGCCGAGTTACGCGCTGCGCCCGGAGATCGTCGAGTCGGCTTACTACCTGCACCACTACACCGGTGACGCGCGCTACCGCGGCATGGGCAAGGAGTTCTTCGATGATTTCGTGCGTTACACCCGCACCGATCACGGCTTCTCAGCGCTGAAGGACGTGCGCAGCAAGGAGAAGGACGACTCGATGGAGAGCTTCCTGTTCGCCGAGACGTTCAAGTACTACTACCTGCTGTTCGCCCCGGCCAAGACCCTGGACTTCGAAGGCGTGGTCTTCAACACCGAAGCCCACCCGCTGCGCCGTACCTGGTAAGGCCGAGCAGTTGCAATGCTTGAGCCCCTCTCCCGCACGCGGGGTAAGAGGGGCAGTTTGCGAACCACCGGTTCGCTGCTCCCTCGAACGCCCTTGCGCCGGCGCAAGGGCCGGGGCGCGGAGCGGGGGTTGGGGTGAGGGCAGCTTGTGCCCTTGGACTTCCTCCCCTTGGTTGCCACTGCGGAAAGGCTGGGCGTTGCCAGACTGACCCAATCTGCTCAATCGCCCGCAGCCCATCACAAGCCAACCGTAAGACCACGCTAAACTCCGCCACAACACGGACCATGGTGGGGGCCGATGGAGCTGCATTCCATCCTGATCATCGACGACGACGCAGCTTCGCTGGCGAGGCTGGCCAGGCTCGTGTCCGGATTGCTGGCCGACCAACAGCCACAGATCCACACGGCCGACAATCTCGGCAGCGCCCGCAAACTCCTGCAGACCCATCACGTCGACCTCGCCCTGGTGGACATGCAACTGCCCGACGGCACCGGCGTCGAACTGATCGGCTGGATGCAGCAGCACGTGCCGCAGCTGCAGGCGGTGATTGTGTCCGCGTTCGCCGAAGAGGAAGCCATTCTCGCCGCGCTGCGCGCAGGCGCCGTCGGCTACCTGCTCAAAGACCGCGACGACATCGAGCTGAGCATCGCGCTGCGCAGCCTGCAACGTGGTGGCGCACCGATCGACCCGATGATCGCCCGGCGCATTCTGGCCTTGCTGCCGCCTGTGCAGGCACCGGTCGTTGCACCAGCAGCGCCAAGCGTGCACCTGTCCGAGCGCGAACTCGGAATTCTCACTCACGTCGCACAGGGCTATGGCAATCGCGAGATCGCTGAGCTTCTGGGGCTGTCACGGCTGACCATCGACGCGCACACCCGCAACATCTATCGCAAGCTTGCGGTAGGTTCGCGGACTGCGGCGGTCTACGAAGCGCGTGCGATGGGACTGCTGCCTTGATCCGCTGGTTGCTGCTGGTGTTGTTATTCACATGCATGGTCAGCGCCAACGCGCAGACCGCGGACATCACCCGCATCACTGACGCCGAGGCGGTGCGCGCCGACTGGCAATCGGCAGCGCCTCCCGCGCAGGGCTGGGTGCCGGTGTCTCTGGCTGACCAGTGGCAGACCCGCTGGCCCGATCACGATGGCGTGGTCTGGTATCGGTTGCGTTGGCAGCAAGGCGATGCCAACCAACCGACGGGTCTGTTACTGGACTACACCTGCATGGCGGCGGCGGTCTATCTCAACGGCAGCCTGATCGATCGCGACGCATCGCTGGTCGAGCCGCTCTCACGCAGCTGGCATGTGCCGCGCTATTTTCTGTTGCAGTCGCCGTTGCTGAAACAGGGCGAGAACGAACTGCTGGTGCGGGTATCGGGCCTGGCTGCGTACCAACCATCGCTTGGTGTGGTGGATGTAGGCGATCCGCAGGAGCTGCAGGCACGCTTCCGCAAAGAAGTTTTCGTCCGCCACGACCTGCAGGTTCTGGACAGCGCGATCGGCTTTGTGCTGGCGGCGGTGATCGGCATGTTCTGGCTGCTGCGCCGCAAGGAGTCGATGTACGGCTGGTACGCCTTGAGCGCGGTGTTCGGACGCCTGTACGACAGCAACTTCTTTGCCAGCAGCCCGTGGCCATTCGCCACCACCGATGGCTGGCAGGCCTTTATCGGTGCCTGCTACGTCGCAGCGGCCGCAGCGCACACGATCTTCCTGCTGCGCTTCTGCGAGCGCCGCTGGCCGCGACTGGAGCGTGTGCTGTTTGCCATTGCTGTGCTGGTGATGGCTGGCGCCTTGTTGGTGCCGCAGTGGATGGGGCCGAACCGCAACTTCTATCTGGTGCCGACCATCGCCTTCCTGTACGTGGTGTCGTTCACCTTCATGGGCTATGCGCTGCGTAGTGGTCGTCGCGACTACCAGGTGCTGGCGCTGTGCATCATCCTGCCGATTGCGGTGTCGCTACACGACCTGGGTGTGTACATGGGTTGGTATGGCGGCGTCAGCTACCTCGGTTCATTCACCTCGCCGCTGATGTTGCTCGGCATGGGCTTCGTGCTCGCGTACCGTTTCGCCAACACCATGCAACGGGTCGAAAGCTTCAACGAAGAGCTGCGTCATGAGGTGCAACAGGCGACCGCGCAGCTCGCCGATACCCTGCAGCAACAGCATGCGCTGGAACTTGCCCACAGCCGTGCTGGCGAGCGCCTGCAGTTGGTACGAGACCTGCACGATGGTTTCGGTGGCACCTTGGTGGGTGCCATCGCACGCTTGGAGCAGGCACCGGAAGACATGCCGCGACAGAAGGTAATCGGCGTGCTGCGCGAAATGCGTGATGACCTGCGTCTGGTCATCGACAGCACCGCGCGTGAGCACGGCGATCTTGCCGAGTTGCTGGTGCCGCTACGGCACCGTGCAAGCGGCCTGCTGGACGCGGCCGATATCACGGCATACTGGCACCTGCATGATATCCAGGGCGTGGAGCTTGGGGCCTCGCGCAGCCTGGACCTGCTGCGGCTGCTGCAGGAAGGTTTGACCAATGTGTTCAAGCACAGCCGTGCACAGCGTGTGGATGTCCATCTGCAACGACATGGCGAGCAGCTTCAGCTGCATATCGATGACGATGGCATCGGTATAGGCGATGTTGGCGTGGGTGCTGCCAGCGGCGCAGGGCTGATCAGCATGCAACTGCGTGCACACCGGCTGGGCGGGGTGCTGCACATCGGTCAGCGTGAGGGCGCCCCTGGCACCCGTATGGCGCTAGTGCTGCCGCTGCGGGGTTAGCTGCCGCAACGCCGCAGGCAGAGGCCTTTGTTGGTGCCTACCTGATTTCGTGGATAGGCGGGATGTCATGGTCCGGCCTAGCGTGTGCTCTTGGCGGGATCGGGGCAGCAATCACATGCGTGGCGGCGCGCTATCTGTGTTCAATTCTTGGTCTTTGCGGGCAGCGATGGCTGGCTTGCCCGTGTCGCCGGATGTATAGCGTGGCAGCCGTCGCGGTGCGGATCGAGAAGCGGTGGGACGCGCCAGTACCTGGTGCCAGCGTGACCGCGAAATCCTGGCGTTGCGGTGTCTGCAATGGAGCATGGATCGTGCATGACGCTGGGCTGCGTCGCGAGGTTGAACTATCCATTGCCAGTTCGGCGTGGCATGTCGTCATCCGCGAGCAGCAGATAATGCAGGTGCAGGTGCTGCATATGGTGCGCTGAGTGGTTGAAAGGCAGGCTCAACCCCGCGATGGCGCCAACGAATGCCGGGCGCTGGTGATCGTGGTTTAAACCTTTTCGTCGTTTCGAGCATCCAAGACTGGAGTCGGTAATCGCGGTGGTCGCGATTCGACCTACCCAAGCCAGTCACGACCGGAGCGAGACGATGCGATGTGCAAGCCCCCGAAACCTGCTGTGCCTGGTGGCGTTTCTGTATGTACTTCCCTTCCAGTTGGCTGCAGCCACGCTGGATGCTGCCAATGATGCGACGCGCCGTTTCATCGCCAGCACGATGGTGGAGAGAGGCATTCCGGGGCTGCAGGTTGCGGTGATCAAGGACGGCAAAGTGGTGCTCTCGGAGGCCCGCGGCCTGGCCAATGTCGAGTACAAGGTGGCAGCTACGCCCGCAACTCTGTTTCCGATCAACTCGGCGACCAAGGCGTTTACCGGTGTAGCAATGATGCAGCTGGTCGAAGCCGGGAAGGTCGATCTGGATGCACCCATCTCAACCTATCTGCAGCAACTGCCCGCTGCATGGAGGGGGATTCGGGTACGTCAGCTGCTCGCGCATACCTCCGGTTTGCCGGATATCGTCAATGCTCAGGGGCTGATTGGTGGTGGCTCCGAGGCGCAGGCCTGGAAGCTGGTTGAGCAACTTCCGCTACAGGCCCTGCCGGGTGAGCGCTTCGCCTACAACCAGACCAACTACGGCTTGCTGGCCAGAATCATTGGCCAGCGCAGTGGCAAGCCCTACGAGGATCATCTGGTGGCCAGTCAGTTCAATGTTCTGGGCATGCAGCATGTTGGCTTCGGTGGCAGCTACGATGTGCTACCGAATGCGGCCACCATGTACAGCTTCTTCCCCCGCAGCAGTGATGCCGCCGATGCACCAAAGCGCCTGTCACGTTGGTTTTACGACATGCCGCAAGGCCTGTGGGCTGGCGGTGGTATCCAGACCACGGCTGATGATCTGGCACAGTGGTTGGCAGCCTTGTTGCAGCAGCGCGTGCTGCGCGCAGATAGTCTTGCGCGGATGTGGACGCCAGAGCGTTTGAACAACGGCAACGAAGGTGATTGGGCCGCAGGCTGGCCAGTGTCCGGCCCGGCGGGGAAGCGACAGGTCAGCAGCTTTGGTGGCGCACGTGCGGCGTTCGTGGTCTATCCGGACGAAGGCTTGGCGGTGGTCGTGCTGACCAATCTTGTCGGTGCCAACCCGCAGCAGTTCACCGGTCAGATTGCCGATTTCTACCGTTAGCAGCGTAGTGCCGAGCCATGCTCGGCAGAGGCTTTCCAAGCAATGCCCTGTAGTGCCGAGCCACGCTCGGCAGAGGCTCTACCGATAGCGCTGCAGCCGAGCATGGCTAGGCTCTACCGGGATCGCATGCATTGCCAGCTTCGCGGCTGATGCCGCTCCTAGAAACTCAATACAGATCCATCGGGTCCACATCCAGCGACCAGCGCACGCGGCGCGCCTGCGGCAGACCATAGGCCTGCGCCATCAAGCCATCCAGCGCAGCATGCAAGGGTCGCCGCTGCTCGGCGGACAGCAACAGCTGCGTGCGCTGGAAACCGGCACGGCGCGGCATCGGCGCCGGCATCGGTCCAAAGCGTTCGACGTCGTTCTGTTCGGGAAGCAGGTGCTTGAGCGCAGCCAGGAATTCATTGGCCTGCTCCACCTGCTTGGCTTCGGCACGGAGCAAGGCCATGTGCGCGAACGGTGGAAACCCGGCCGCTTCGCGCTGCAGTAGTTCGGCTTCGGCAAAGGCGTGGTAACCGCCGTTGACCAAGGTGTGAAGCAAGGCGTTGTCCGGATGATGGGTCTGCAGCCAGACCTCGCCGGGGCGCTCGGCACGACCGGCGCGGCCAGCGACCTGGATCAGCTGTTGCGCCAGTTTTTCACTGGCGCGGAAGTCGGCCGAGAACAGGCCTTCATCGATGCCGACGACGACCACCAGGGTTAGCTTGGGCAGATCATGGCCCTTGGCCAGGATCTGCGTGCCAACCAGGATGCCTGGTTGATCGCCGAGGGTTGCCAGCGTCTGTTCCAGCGCATCGCGGCGACTGGTGGTGCTGCGGTCGATGCGCAGCACCGGGTAGTCCGGGAACAACTGCAGCAGGCGTTCTTCCAGACGCTCGGTACCAATGCCCTGCGGTTGCAGTGCAAGGCTGGCGCAATCCGGGCAGGCCAGCGGCACCGGCTGACGCGCGCCGCAATGATGGCACTGCAGGCGGCGGCCGCCGCCGTGCACGGTCATCGGTGTCTTGTGCAGCGGTGTGCTGCAGCGTTTGCACGGTGCGGTCCAGCCGCAGTCATGGCAGAGCAGCACCGGCGCATAGCCGCGCCGGTTCTTGAACACGAGGACCTGGCTGCCGGCTTTCAAGTGCTGCTCGATACCAACCAGCACTTCCGGTGACAGGCCATCCTGCAGCGGCCGCTTGCGTACGTCGAACACGCGCACGCCCGGCGGCTTGGCGTCACCGGCACGTTGTTGCAGACGCAGATGGGTGTAACGGCCGCTGCGTGCGTTGTGCAGGGATTCCAATGAAGGCGTTGCGCTGCCCAGCACTACCGGCACGTTCAATGCCTTGCCGCGCACCATGGCGAAATCGCGCGCGTGGTAACGGATGCCGTCCTGCTGCTTGTAGCTGCCGTCGTGTTCCTCGTCGATGACGATCAAGCCTGCCTGCGGCAGTGGCGTGAAGATCGCCGAACGGGTACCAACAATGACCCGTGCTTCGCCGCGCGAGGCGGCTGCCCAGACGCGTGCACGTTCGTTGTCGTTCAAGCCCGAGTGCAGCGCATGTACGGGAATCCCCAAGCGGCTGCGGAAGCGGTGCAGGGTCTGCGGAGTCAGGCCGATTTCCGGGACCAGCACCAGCGCCTGCTTGCCTTGCTGCAGGCAATGGCAGATCGCCTGCAGGTAGACCTCGGTCTTGCCGCTGCCGGTAACACCGTCGAGCAGGAAGGGCTGGAATCCCTCGGCTGCCTGCAGCGCGTCGATCGCCTCTTGCTGCTGCGGGTTGGGTGGCGGGCCTTCCACGATGCGCGGCTGCGGAATCACCGCCGCCACTTCGATGCGCTGCGCATGCTCGCGCTTGAGCAGCGCGCGGGCGGCGCTGCGCCAGTCTTCCAGCTGGTCATCCAGCAGGTCTTCATTGACCGCACCCTCCAGTAGCAACGTGGCCAGGCGTTGCGGACGGGTACCGCTGCGCAGGCGGTCGTAATCGGCGCGACCGGCCTCGGTCAGTTGCCATGCCCAGCCGTGGGTGTCGGGCAGCGGCTCGCCGCGCCGCAGCGGCGCCGGCAACGCGGTGGCGATCACCTCGCCCAGCGGGGCATGGGTATAGCGCGCCAGCCAGCGCAGCGAGGCGCTGAGTTCGCCTTGCAGCAGCGCGGCCTCATCCAGCCATCGCAGGGCCGGACGCAAGGCCGCCGGGTCATCGCTGTGGCCGATGGCCTCGACCACCCCGACCAGCTCGCGCGGACCGAATGGCACCCGCAACCGACGTCCCACATCGCTGGCCTCGGGCGCGGGTGCGCCGGCCGGGGGCAGGTAGTCGAACAGCTGAGGCAGGGGCACCGGCAGGGCGAGGCGCAGAGTGGGGCAGTCAGGCATGGGCCAAGTTTAGCCGTAGCCGGAGGTTTGGCTGCTGCCATTCACCCGCGTCCAGATGCTGTGAACTCCTGCATAAATGCGGCGTAAACGCTGGCTGCGCTTGGAGATTTATTGTTATCCACACTTCCTGTGGATAACTCTGTGGGTGAGTAATGTGCTCCACGCGTTCAGGGCGATGGAGCAAGCCTTTGGGTCAACTTGGTCAAAAAATAGCCACATCAATTATTTAATTAAAATCAATAAGTTATCCGTGAAACAAAAAAGAAATACAGTCTCACGGCGGCTTGCTTGAGTCGCTTGTCATAGCGTATTGACGCTGTGCACAAGTTGTTGCAGAGGCTTGCAGAATCGGTCCGGTGATGGCCTGGGGCGTCGGCAGCGCGGTGTGCGCTCGGTATCATCACGGCATGACGGAGTTCACATGATGGCTGCACCAGCCCCTCTTTCGCCGGCCGCAGCCAATGCTCTGTCCGCCTTTTTGCGCGGGGTGGAACGCCGCGCCCTGGTTGTTGCTGAATTGCAGGCCGGCGATGCCGCCGTCGGCGAGCGTGCGGTGGCCGTGGCCATGCGTGCCTTTGCCGGGCATGCCGCGCAATTGCTGATGGTCGAATGGCCGGCCCGCTTCTGGGGCCTGCTGTGCAGCACCCCGCAGTTGCTGAAGCCAACCAGCCCAGGCAACTGGGAGCCGGCCTTCGCCCATCTGGGCACGCTGGCAGCGGGCGAGCGCCTGGCGCTGCTGCTGCGGATTGGCGCCGGTCTGGATGAAGCCCCCGCCTCGGCGGTGCTGGGTGTGGACGCCAATGCCTATCGGCAAGCGCTGGCTGGCGCCTGTCCGATGGATGCCGGTGGCCGCCCGGATGCAGCCAGCTGGCGCGCCTTGGCCGAGCACGTGCAGGCGCTGATCCGCGACCTCTCGCCGCCGCGCCTGCAGCAACTCGAACAGCTGCGCGAATCGGTGATTACCGGCGCCTTGCCTGCTGCGTCGGCTCCGGCCGCCAGCGCAAGCAGCCCGCGCGTGGAAGAGGGTCGTCGCCGCAAGCCTGCGCCGCGGCGCAAGCAGTCCAAACCGTGGATGCTACGTACCTGGCTGCTGCTGTGCCTGCCGCTGTTGCTGCTGGCGGTGGTAGCGCTGTGGTGGTGGCGTTCGCATACGGCGCCGAGCGCCGACCCGAATGGTGGCAATGGGCTGGCTGACAACGGCCCGGTGCAGGTGGAATCGCTGCCCGACGACAGCACCCCGGCTGGACCAGGTGAAGATCCGCACGCGGCCGCCGATGTGGCGATGTTGGCCGATCCGGCGTTGGACACGGCCCGTGATGCCGATTTCCATGCCTGGTATGCAGCCGGTGGTCCGATCCCGGTGGATGAATCACAGCCGCAACCCAGCCGTCCGGAACCGGCCGGTGCAGCGCTGGAGACGAGCGATGCCGATGAATAAGTCTTTTCTGGCGGGGCTGATCCTGGTCGTTGCACTACCGCTGCAGGCTGCCGTACCAGCCGCTTTGCCGGAACTGCCGGCCGCGCCCGGCAGTGCCGGCTTGATCAGCACCCGGGATGCATGGGCCTCGATGAGCCCGGCGCAGAAGCGCGAGGTGCGCAGTCGCTATGCAGCCTGGCAGGCACTGCCGGCCGGTGAACAGCAGCGCATCCGCCAAGCGGCGGCGGCAATCGCCGCGTTGCCGGATGCACAGCGACAGGCCCTGCGTGCGCGCTATACGGCTATCGACCAGATGCACCGCGATGGTTGGTTGCTGGGTCCGCAGCTGGGTGTGTTGTATCCGCGCCTGCAGCCCCTGTTCGGCTACCTGCCGGCGGCTGAGCGCGAGCCGATGATTGCGCTGCTGCGGCAACTCGATGCCGCCCAGCTGGAACAGTTGAGCCTGATTTCGCAGCGCACTCCGCCGCAGCAACGTGAGGAACTGCGCACCCAGTTGCTGGCCTTGGCGCCGGCACAACGCGATGCCTGGTTGCGCGAGAAAGTCGGGCACTAAGTGCCCGGCTGTGCAACACCGCTCTACCCGTTCATCCTAGGTGCGGGGCCGTAACCGCGTTGCCACGCTAGAATAAGCAGTCCGCGACCCGGCATCTGTGCGCTTCCTGCGCCGGCCGCAGTCCGCGTCTCCCTTGTTTATGTCCATGTCTCCCGCCACGCCGCGCTTCATGCAAGAAGTGCGGACGACCGGTCTGCTTGCCCTGCCTCTGGTGCTGGGTCACGTCTCCACCGGTCTTATTGCCTTTGTCGACAACACCATCGCCGGCCACCACGGCACCGATACCTTTGCTGCGGTCAGCATTGGTACGGCCCTGCTATGGCTGCCGATGCTGGTGCCGATCGGCACCCTGATCTCGCTTACCGCCTCGGTATCGCAGCTGCACGGCGCTGGCCGTGACCGCGAAATCGGCCCCTTGTTCCGCCAGGCACTGTGGCTGGGCGTGGGTCTGAGTGCGCTGATGTTCCTGTTCCTGAGCGTGGTGCCGGCGTTCCTGCCAGCGTTTGGTATCGCACCGGAAATCGTGCCCGGTGCCACCGACTTCCTGCATGCCATCCGTTGGGGCGTGCCTGCGCTGACCCTGTACTTCTGCATGCGCTACCTCAGTGAAGGCATGCATTGGACCCTGCCGACCATGCTGATCGGTTTCGGTGGCCTGCTGGTGCTCGGTCCCTTGGGCTACGCACTTTGCAACGGCAAGTTCGGCTTCCCCGAGCTCGGTGCCGAAGGTCTGGGCATCGCCTCCTCGGTGACCATGTGGGTACAGGCCATCGCCTTTGCCACTTACCTGTGGACCACCAAGCGCTTCGCCCACCTGCAGTTGTTCAGCCACTTCGAGCTGCCGCGCCCGCGCGCGGTATGGGACCTGCTGCGTACCGGTTTGCCGATCGGCATCACCGTGCTGATGGAAGGTGGTCTGTTCATCATCACCGCGCTGCTGATCGGGCGCATTGGTGCCACCGAGGCCAGCGCGCATCAGATCGCGATCAACGTGGCGCAGCTGTGCTTCATGATCCCGATGGGCGTGGCCGAGGCCACCACCGTGCGCGTCGGCCACGCCGTCGGCAGCAACGATCCGCTGGGCGTGCGCCGGGCAACCTGGGCTGGCTACGCGATCGTGCTGGTGACCCAGATGGTGTCGATCACCGCCTTGTTGCTCGGCCATGACGTGGTAGTGGGTCTGTACACCGACGACCTTGCGGTGGCCGCCCTGGCCTCCACCTTGCTGTTGTATGCAGCCACCTTCCAGATCCCCGATGGCATCCAGGTGTTGTCCGCTGGCGCCTTGCGTGGGCTCAAGGACACCCGCGTGCCGATGTTCATTGCCATGTTCGCCTATTGGGGCGTGGGCATGCCGGTCGGCGCCGGGCTTGGACTGGGGTTGGGCTGGGGCCCGCAGGGCATGTGGATTGGCCTGATCATTGGTTTGACCGTAGCCGCGGTGCTGTTGGGGTGGCGGCTGCGGGTCAGCAGCAGCCGGCTTATCGCCCAGGCTACCCCCCTGACTTAAAGGCCATGCCGGCGGCGCCCGGTTATGCGTATCCTGACTTGCAACCAGCCCCCAACGGAGCGTCCATGAATCCCCCTCCAGTGCCACGCCGCAATCCCGTTGCCAGTTTTTTCATCGGCATCTGGGATGTGATGAACTTCACCCGCCGGTTGATCCTCAACCTGCTGTTCTTCGGCTTGTTGTTCCTGATCCTGATCGGCTTGATGGTTGCCGTCGGCAAGGGCGCCTCGTCGGCGCCAACGCTGCAGGAAGGCACCACCTTGGTGATCGCTCCGGAAGGCCGGCTGGTCGAGCAGTACAGCACCGACCCGCTCAGCCGCGCGCTGGGCAAGGCGCTGGGTGAAACCAATGCCGAAGAGCTGCAGCTGCGCGATCTGATCCGCGCCATCGAAGCGGCCAAGGACGACAAGAAGATCAACCGCGTGGTGCTGCAGCTGGACAAGCTGCAACCCAGTGGCTTTGCTTCGATGCGTGAAGTGACCGCTGCGCTGCAGGATCTGCGTGCTGCCAACAAGCAGGTCGTGGCTTTCAGCGAAAACATGGGCCAGTCGCAGTACCTGCTGGCCGCGCAGGCCGATGAGGTCTATCTCGACCCGATGGGCGGTCTGTTGCTGGAAGGCTTGGGCCGCTATCGCCAGTACTTCCGCAGCGGTCTGCAGGACAAGCTGGGCGTGGACGTGCATCTGTTCAAGGTCGGCGAGTTCAAGTCTGCCGCCGAGCCCTATGTGCTCGACGCCGCCTCGCCGCAGGCCAAGGAAGCTGACCTGTTCTGGATGAACGACGTGTGGCAGCGCTACCTCGGCGACATTGCCAAGGCACGCAAGCTCGACGCCGCACAGCTGGCCGCCGGCATCGACACGCTGCCGGAAGGTGTTGCCGCAGCCGAAGGCGATCTGGCCCGTTTCGCCCTGCAGCAGAAGCTGGTGGATGGCCTGAAGACCCGCGAAGAAGTGGACGCCCTGCTCACCGAACGCGGCGTTGCCGACGGCGATGCTGACGGTGGCTACCGCCAGATCGGTCTGGGCGACTACCTGACCCAGCTCGATGCTCGTCGCTCGCCGATGGATTCGCGTCCGCAGGTTGCCGTGGTGGTTGCCGAAGGCGAGATCGCCGGCGGCGACCTGCCGGCTGGCCGTATCGGTGGCATCTCGACCTCGGCGCTGCTGCGCGAGGCACGCGACGACGACGACGTGAAAGCGGTGGTGCTGCGCGTGGACTCGCCGGGCGGTGAAGTATTCGCCTCCGAGCAGATCCGCCGTGAAGTGGAAGCGCTCAAGGCCGCAGGCAAGCCGGTGGTGGTGTCGATGGGTGACATGGCCGCATCCGGTGGTTACTGGATCAGCATGAACGCCGACCGCATCTATGCCGACGAATCCACCATCACCGGCTCGATCGGCATCTTCGGCATGATCCCGAACTTCGCCCGCAGCCTGGACAAGATCGGCGTGCACACCGACGGTGTCGGCACCACCCGTTTTGCGGGTGCGTTCGACGTGACCCGGCCGATGGACCCGGCCGTTGGCCAGGTGATCCAGTCGGTGATCAACAAGGGCTATGCCGATTTCACCGGCAAGGTGGCAACGGCACGCAACAAGCCGGTTGAAGCGGTGGATGAAGTTGCACGCGGTCGCGTGTGGAGCGGTGCGCAGGCCAAGGAGCGTGGTCTGGTTGATGCCTTCGGCGGTTTGAAGGCGGCCGTTGCCGATGCGGCGCAGCGCGCCAAACTTGGTGAAAGCGACAAGTTCCGCGTGCGTTACATCGAGAAGGCAGCCACCCCGTTCGCGCAGTTCATGACCGGCTTTGCCGGCAGCCGCGCTGGTGCCTGGATGCTGGCCGACTCGGGTATCGCACGCATGCTGATCGCCAAGCAGATGCCGGAGCTGGACACCCAGCTGCGCTTCGTCGAAGACGCAGTGAAGGACCGCAATGGCGCACCGGTGAAGTCGCTGGCGTATTGCTTCTGCGGTTTGTAAGCGAGCTTGATGGATGAGTGCAGACAACGCCGCCTTCGGGCGGCGTTGTCGTTTCTGCCCTGTAGTGCCGAGTCATGCTCGGCAGGGGCTTTCCAAGCAATGCCTCTGTAGTGCCGCGCCATGCTCGGCAGAGGCGTTACCGGTAGGGCCTATTGCCGAGCATGGCTCGGCACTACATGTGGGTTTTCGCGGTAATGCCCCTGCCGAGCATGGCTCGGCACTACAGGTGACGCGCTATTTGGCGGTAGCGGTATCGGCTGCTCCAACCGCCGCATCCAACTCGGCCTTCTGCGCCTTGCTGGCCTGCTCGGCCGCCGCTGCGGTGGCTTTGGCCTGGTCCAGATCTTTCTTCATCGCATCACGCAGCGCGGTGGCCTGCGGATCGGGACGGCGTTCGGTGTCTGGTGCTTGCGGCTTGCACGCTGCCAGCGCAAGCAGCAACGGCACCATCAACAGGGAAAGACGCTTCATTGGCATGCTCCGCTGGGCTCAGGCAGCTATCCTAGCCCCATCTTCCCGCAGCGTCCTTTCACGGGCGCCGCACCCCGCATCGATGAGGAAACACAATGAACCCGCAGCGTTGGCGCCTGGATGGGCAAACCGCCTTGGTCACCGGAGCCAGTGCCGGCATTGGCCTGGCAATCGCACGTGAACTGCTGGGTTTCGGTGCCGATGTGCTGATCGTCGGGCGCGATACCGATGCGCTGGAAACCGCACGCGATGAGTTGGCGGATGCGTTTCCCGAGCGTGCCATCCATGCGCTGTCAGCCGACGTCAGCGATGACCAGGATCGGCAGGAGATCCTCGATTGGGTTGAAGACCACAGCGATGGCCTGAACATCCTGGTCAACAACGCCGGCGGCAATACCACCAAGGCGGCGACCGAGTATTCCGAAGACGAATGGCGTGGGATCTTCGAGACCAACCTGTTCTCGGCATTCGAGCTGTGTCGCTACGCGCATCCGCTGCTGACCCGGCACGCGTCCTCGGCCATCGTCAACGTCGGCAGCGTCTCCGGCATCACCCATGTGCGCAGCGGCGTGGTCTACGGCATGACCAAGGCGGCGATGCAGCAGATGACCCGCAACCTGGCCTGCGAGTGGGCCGAGGACGGCATCCGCGTCAATTCGGTGGCACCGTGGTACATCCGCACCCGCCGCACCTCTGGGCCGTTGTCCGATGCTGACTACTACGATGAAGTGATCGCGCGCACGCCGATGCGACGCATCGGTGAGCCGGAAGAAGTAGCGGCCGCAGTGAGCTTCCTGTGCCTGCCGGCATCGAGTTATGTGACCGGCGAATGCATCGCGGTGGACGGCGGCTTCCTGCGTTACGGCTTCTGAGTGCTGCAGTCGCTGCCAGCCAGCAGCGACTGCAGGCGGAGGTATTTCTTTTGTAGCGTCTCGGCTTGGCTGGCCGCGGCAAAACGCCATTCCGATTCGGCTTCGTTTGCCCATTGCTGCCAGGTAGCGCACAGCTGTGCCGGGTCGACTGCCGTGCAGGTGTCGCGGACCACTTCGCAGGCATCACCGGCACCGGTGTTCGGGTTGCCGTCCAGCCCGGTGACCTGCATGGTCACGCAGCGCGACGGCGGCTCGCTGGTTTCGCTGAAGTAGTTCTGGCCTTCGCGGGTGCGGCACTGGAACAGCTCGGGCAACGGAACCGGTGGCGCTGTCACAACGGCGGTGGCCTTCGTCGGTTCGGGTGCCGCCGCCGCAGCGGGTGCCGCAATCAGTTGCGGTAGCGATGCGGGCGCCGGGTTGGCAAACGGCGGCGGAGGTGGCGGGGTTTCCACCGCCTGCATGACTTTTTTACTCTGCTGCTGCGTGCCCTTGGGACAGGGCATGTTCTGCACGGTAAGCGCGCCAGCGGCATCAGTGCAGCGGTAGAACACGATCTCGCCGGCCTGTGCACTGGCGCTGGCCAGAAGTAGAAGCACGATCAGGCACCGCATCAGGTTCCCCCGCAATCCTGTTCAAGTCGTGCGTCGATGCCGCGCTGTTCGCGCGTCAATTCCTGGCGCTCGCTCTGCAACGCGCTGTTGTAGCGACGGATCAGTTCCCAGCGACGATCACGCAGCCGCGCGCAGACTTCCTGCGGTGGCAGGGCATGGCAGCTGTCGCGCACCAGCACCGAGCCCATCGGAACCGCGACACCTGCTCGCCATGGGATACCGCCACCGCCGGGAGGGCGCGGCGGGCGCGGGCCACCATGGCCGGGACCGTGATGGGTCGGGTAGGCATAGCCCCAGGTTGGTACCCAGCGTGGATTGCCTTCGTTGTTGTCGCTGGTATAACGCTCGCCTTCGCTGGTGACGCACTCGTACATCGGTTGTGGCGGCTGCACCGTGACCACCCGCACCTCGCGCTGAATCACAGGTGCGGTAGTTGGTGTTGGTGCTGTGGAGGCCTGCCGAGGTGGTGGATCCTTCGGTCGCGTCATATCCAGCACCTGCTGCTGGGTGGCCTTGGTGCAGGGGGCATCCTGCAGCGATACCGCGCCATTGCTGCCAACACAGCGGTAGATGCGGACATTGTCCGTCGAGCTGGCGGGAGGTGGATCAACCGCCAGGGCCACGCCGGGCATCCAGATCAGGCAACCGAGCAGGGGCAGGCGAGCGCGCATATCGGCAGTGTGCCACGGTGGCCGCCTTGGGAAACGCCCCTGTAGAGCCGAGCCATGCTCGGCTGAGGCTTCACCTGTAGTGGGGGGGGGGGGGACGGGGCGGGGCGGCGCGGGGCGGGCCCTCGCCCCCCCCCCTGTCCCCCCCCCGCCCGCCCGGCTCCCCCCGCCCCCCCCCCCCCCCCCCCGCCCCCCCCTCCCCCCCCCCCCCCCCCCCCCCCCCCCCCCCCCCCCCCCCACTACAGGTGACGCCTTGTCTGCGCATGGCTCCGCGCTCCCGCGCCTGCCGCAAACCGCAACCTTCACCAGCACAGAGCAACGGGTGCTAGGCTGCGCAAAATTCACCCTGCGGACACCCCATGAACAGATCAGCTTTGCTGATGGTCGCGGCACTCCCCTTCGCCGGGGTCGCATTCGCAGAATCTGCCAACGCAGCCATCCCATTGCTCAACGGCAGCTGTCCGGGCGGGCTGGAAATCCATGCCGACGACGGCGGCCCTGTCTACCTCAACGGCAAGGAAACCACGCTCAAGCGCTTCAACGACAACTACTACGAAGCCCGCGACTCCAGTAGCGGCGTGACCTTGTCGATCTCCCGTTCGGCCGATGGCGGCACCCAGGTTTCCTATACCGGCGCTGGCGGCCGCAATGGCATCTGCAGCCTCAATTCAGCGCCAGCGGAAGCCGCACCGGCCCGCGACAGAGCCTTGCCGCATGAAGTCACCTGCGAGTCCGTAGGCAAGGCGCAGACCGAATGCGAGATGGATACCCATGGCGACGTGCGCCTGGTCCGCCAGCTCAGCCATACCGAGTGTGTGCAGAACCAGAACTGGGGGCTTTACCACCACTCGGTCTGGGTCAAGGATGGTTGCCGCGCGGTCTTCAGCAACGCGGGTAACGGGCGTCCAGCGCAACACGCTGCAGGCACTGGTGCTGGAAGCGAGCTGCTGGGTGCATGCAATATGCGGGCGAACGCGCAGGGCACCGTGGTGGTTCGAGTTCCAGTCAACGACGAGGTAACCGAGCTGATCATTGACTATCCCGATGGGCGCTTCCTGTGCATGGTGCGCAATGATGGTTTGGTTGAATCATTGACGCGTATGCGAGCGAAGCGCTGAAAGATACGGAATGCTTCGTGGCTGCATCGGCCGGCAAAGCGCTTACCCCTCCCCTTCGCTACACGAAAGGGAGGGTGCGAAGCAGATAGTGCCGAGCCAAGCTCGGCAATTGCTTTCAAACCCGGTCTGCCCGACAGGAATAACAGCCATAGCGCGCAAAGTGCAGATGCACATAGGCCACGGCAGCGTCATCAAATGCCTGCTGCAACCACTCGGCAACGTTGAGCCCATCGCAGACCTCGGCAAATATGATCCGATCCTCTGCGTTGTAGGCTCGCAACGACATCAAGCGGCGCTGCACTTGCAGCGGCACCTCGTCGACCATCAGCTCCGCGCGCGACACACCACGACGGACAAAAACAGGCCCACTGGCCCGATACGGCGAATCAGCCGGCTGATGCTGGTACGGCAGCAGCAACAATTCGTCACCTATCTCGGCATCAGCAAGGCTCACCCGGCACGGAAACCCCGACGCCGCCATCGCAGTGACGCGTTGCATCTGCCGTGCTGCAAGCACCGCATCGTCAAGATGGAATAGTTCAGCAAAAGGTTCTGGATTCAGACCGCGCAGCAGAAAGGAAGCCATACCGATTCCAAATGATCATGGCCCTGCAGCGTGGCCTTGCCGGCGAACCAATGCTCGCCAGAATCGGACCTGCCATTGCACTCAGGCCAGAAGAACGAATGAGGACGGGTTCGCTTCTGTACCGACCGCATTCCTGCCACGCGCTTCCTATTCGGCTCGCACCAACGCAAACCAGCGATAGACAAGGTATGCAATCACCGCCACCACCGGTAGCAAGCTGATCCACAACGGCAGATTGGCGGCAAAGAACATCACTGCAAAGCAGGTGAACGCAAGGAACGACAGCACCATGGCCCAGACGTTGAACAACGCCATGTCAGCAGCATCTTTCCCCAAAGTGTTTTCCCGCCGATTCCTGCCTGAGCGCTGCCTGCGCAACACCCATATATCGGTAACGAAATCCACAATTCCCTCAATCAACCCGCCGAGCAAGCCAGACATGGTGGAACCCTGGTAGCCATGATGAATACGTGGATAGTCACAGCGCGCCAGTGGGCCGTCAAGCCAAACGCACGACCTGCGCAAATCCAATCCCCTCTGGCCGGTCTGAGCCAACGGCCGGCCACGCCAGCGCATGAGTCGCGCCCGCCATGTGATGTGGCAATCAGCGCGGAGGCACGCCGTTCTTCAACCACTCTCACTGCGTATGCGGGTGCGCCAGCTCCTGGGCAAGCCCGATCAGAATTCCCTCGACACCACGGATGTAGCAGAGCCGATACGTATCCTGGTAGTTGACCACCTCATCAACCACCGTCGCGCCCAGCCTGCCAAGCCGAGCAAGTGTTTCTTCAAGGTTCTCCACCGTGAACATGACACGCAGATAGCCCAGGGAGTTCACCGGTGCCGTTCGGTGATCGGACGCGATCGCGGGCGCGTCGAAGCGTGAGAGCTCCAGCCGGCTATGGCCGTCGGGAGTGCGCATCATCGCAATCTCCACACACTGATCACGCACGCCAGTAACACGGCCCGCCCACTCGCCTTCGATCGTCATGCGGCCTTCGAGGCTGAGGCCGAGTTCGCTGAAGAAATCAATGGCACCGTCCAGGTTCTCTACAACGATGCCGATGTTGTCCAAGCGCTTGACCGTCATACACATTCCTCGTTCCTTGGCACCAGGGTAGAAACCGGCTGATCAGCTTCCGTTGACACATTGGGGCGATGGCGGGGTAGCTGTAAACGACCGGCACATGCTTGACGCTTTGCCGGGCTACCGCTGTGAGCGCAGCGGCCTACCTGTCCATATCGCCCGAGCCACTGAGGCGTACCGATGCCCTCCCCGGCCCAAGCCACATGAGTAGCTGCCCGGGTAGACGATGGCATCGACTGCAACCGTTCACTTACCTTTGCACCCAAGTGAAGAATCAGCTGCAAAGCGTCCTTGGCACGCAGGCGCATGGTGGCAAGGTAGTCACCAGTTGGCAGTCAAATCGAAGTGAGCAGCTTGAAAGACCAGTACAGGCCAATCACTAGTTGAGTGATGAATGCGACGAACCGCAGCGTCACTGCTGCCGAAGAAGATGACGCCAGATGGATCAGCGACTGCACGAAACGCGCCGCCACCAGTACGTAGGCCAGCGGATCGGTAATGTGTTCATGCCCGCTGACAATTGCGATCAGCAACAAACCACCCAGAACCGGGATGTTCTCGATGCAGTTCGCGTGAGCACGCGCCAGCCGTTGCATGAACGGAGAAAGATTCGCGTTGTCCGGCCTGAACTCATTCGCCGGAACTGTCCCTTGAAGGGCGAGCTTTGACCTGATGACTTCCATGAGCGCCATAAGAACCAGCGCCCATACGACAAACAAGGTGAGTGCGATCAGACTTGGCGAAGCCATTGCTATCACTCCGTGAAAGTTGGGATCCTCGCGAAACTATCAGCTGGATGCCCGTGTGGCCTCTGAGCCCAGCGCTGCATTCTGGCGCGTCGCCCCCACATTGGTAAACCGCCTGCACCCAACACGAAACTGCTATTACTGAACCCGCATCGACGTTGGGCCGAACGCTTAGACGCAACGCAGAGAAGCAAACCCATATCGCAGCCAGCGGTCACCGGCTATCCCTGTTCGTCCCCTCAGGTCGTCATTTAGAAAAAGCACATGCTTTCTCACGCGAAGAACATGAGCACAGAAGTAGCGAAATCCACCTGCGGGCGCTTGAAAGCTGCGTTCTGATAAGGCCCTCCAGCATCATTTGTAGGAGCGGCGTAAGCCGCGAAGCAAGAACACCATCAGCGCAACGAGCCGCCAAACACCCACCACAACCAACTTCGCTCCCTACACCGCAGCTCCCAAAAATCCCACACCTGCTGACAACGCCCCACCCAAGCGCTGAGTTGCCCCCTGGAACAGGGGGTGGGTCAAAGCGAACCAGATTCCACCTTTCCTCAACCGAGTTTCGGGGTCGACTGATCCAGTGCCCACAACCAGAACGTATCGCCCCAATCACTGTTATTGATGGAGGGGAATACGTCATTCTGCTTGAAGTAGCGGCGCTCGCCATGTGCAGGGCTGTACCACCAGCCGCTCGTTGGCACTGGTTTGCCAGCTGGCACACGACCTGATTGAACGGATGCACTGCCGACACCGGCGTACGTTCCATCGATCTCTTCGTACTCGCCTTCGATTAACTCCACGTAGTACCACTCGCTTGGCCGCTCATCAAAAGCTTCCCTTGCCAAATATGTCGCCACATACTCCTTTCTGCGCACCTGCTCCTCACTCCAGCTGAACTCGGCGACGTGGCGGTTCTCTTCCAGAATCTTCCAAAGCCTTTCTTTGTCATCCCAAAGCCCGTTGCGCCCCACGCGCCGCAACAGATCGCGCCCAAACGCATTGAATGTAACGGCTGGACCAAGGCCTCCATATCCACCGGTCCATGCAAACTGCAGTGCAGCATAGGGGTCGTCCTTGCACACGTAGATCCCAGTGCGAGGTACCGCTTCGTCACTGCGCGCGACGATATCCATTCGAACACGGAAGCGGGGTATCCTGCTTCGATCGATACTTCCCTGACCCCACACGATCCAGAACCAGAAATCACTTATTGTGGAAGGGCGCTTTGCAACAGCATTAAGTTTTCCTCCATAACGAAAAATTCGCTCGATCTCGTCCCTGAAAAAATTCTCCTGTTCCGGCGTTGCCCACAGCATGGAATGACCATACTCATCAAGCATGCGGGAGCATTGATTTTCCCCGCCCGCGCTGTAGAACTCGCTAGCACGCATGGCTAACATGTAAGCCGTCGCTTCGCGATAGTCTTGCAACGCAGGAAAAGCAAGCGTCGAGAAATGCGCTGCGGTATCTGTTGAATCCCAATTTGCCACAGCCAGTCCCACCGCATCCACCGGCAGCCGCTCTTCCAGCATCCTGTCCACTTTACGAATAAGAGCATCAATCTGGGATAGCATCTCCTGAATGTACTCATTGGAAGTAAAGTGCAGGATCAAAGCAGCCTGGCGCCTATGCCAAGGATTGAGCTCGATATACTTGCTCTGCATGGTTCAAGATCTCGTTCTTTGGCCGGGGAGATTTGGCAATCCCAACGCAACATTGTCAATCTGCGTATCGAAGTCCGTACTTCCCCAATTGGTATCGTAAGGGCCGGTGATACGTGGGTTGTTTATCTTATCCCTGACCCCAACACACTTAACTTGGTCGCTAGCGGACAGTTTTTTCCAAATGTCATACGTCATGTTTCTATTGGGCGACAGTACACCAGTGCTCTGATCGACATCGTAGTAACTCATGTCATCTCCGCTGGTTTTCAACGGTCTTGTGTCCGCCCCTCGAGGTATCTTCCCGCTCGCATCATAGGCGATACTTGCGTCAAACTTGATCTGCTCCATTCCACCCTCCAGATAATGGCCAGGCAAACCTGGACTACCAGCACCTGGCAACTTCACCTGCGCCGATGCAGGCCCTCGATATACGTTGAGCGACTCGCCCGCCTTCAACTCATAGATGACGAACTGACTATCCGGATTCCAATCAGGCCAAACCGCCAAGTTTTTCCGCCACATAGCTTTTGGATCGGGCGACTTCATGAAGGCGTTGAACACCTCCTCACTGAACCAATCGGAACCTGCCGCTGAGTTTGACGGCGAAATAATGCGATATAGCTTCACAGGACCCTTCAGCGTTACGCGGGTCATGCCTTTTGAAAAGCTCTCTATTTGCCCATCGCTCAGCATCGGAAAATCGTCGTCTTTCGCAGCGGCTATAACATCATCTCGCTCAGCATCAGGGTCCAACTGCTTGTTTTTCTTTGGTGCACCCCTACTCAACCAAGACGGCTGCGGACTGGCCCTGCGCATCAACGCAATGGAATGCACCTCCGGCAACGCGCCACGGAAGTGCACATTCCCAGAATTCATAATTGCGCGCCGCTGAAGTAGATCCTCGAACTCAAGGCGACGAATGATGGTGTCGAAGATTAGATACACAGGCTTGAGCGCTTCCTCAGTCCGCCCGGTGATCATGGCGCGAACGCCAACCACCATGTCGACCATCGCCTTGGGCCCAGTACCGATGAAAGGTACATCCGCAACCCACTTGAGCAGGTTGCGCATAAGCGCGATACCCCGATCAAAGGCCGCAAGTATCCTGGTGGTATTGATCATGTTGCGAACAGCTCGAACCTGTATTGCCAGCTCATGAAACACCCGATCCCAGCGCAGGTGGCGCCAGTAGCGAGCTACTTCCCTGCGGCGCAGCAGCATGACTACGACGCCCATCGCTCCATCCACTGCCTGTACCACATGATTTATGCCAAAGCGGCGAACGTAGAGGAAGAATATTTTCAACACCCCTTTGATCAACGAGCCGAGCGACGGAAACAGGCCTATCAAGGTGAGCACCAAGCCCACCCATGCCCATGAATTGCTGCTGTCTTTGTTGATTTCCTTGCAGTTGGCAATGATGTCGCGGACGTCGCAGACTTGGTCCACGCCAGGAATCATTGAAATTGCTGCGTCAAAGGTCACTTGCCCAACACTGCGCTGCTGGTTGAAATCTCCCTGCAGCGCTTCCCACAACCAGAGAAAGACGTTCTTACTACCGTCGACAAGGTTGTCGTACTGATCCGTAATGAACGCTAATGCTTCACGCAGTTGCAGCAGCGTTACCGGCTCCGCCTGATTGGGTTGCTGCTCGCGGCGCACATCAGTCATGGCTTTCCCCTTCTTGGATCAGCAATCAACTCCAGATCCGGAGTAGCCACCTCTGCGTCCGGCCTTGCCGGGTGATAGATCACCTCCTTCACATCCCGATAGGGAATCGGCTCGTGATGCGCTCGCCCCTCATCGTCCAGTTCACCCTTTATGACCGAGCCACCCTTGAACTGAATTTCGTAGGCAGTTCCGGCCATGGCTTGAAGTGTCTCCATGTCGCGGTAGTCCAGCGCGATCCAGTCAGGCACCGAGACGCCGCCGGAAGGCAGCGGCGGCAGGAATGGCTCAACATTCGCTCCGCCCAAGAACGCATGATCCCCGGCTTTAACCTTGAACTCCCCCAAACAAATGAAAGTGATATCACCGTATTCCAGCGTGATAGAGCTACTACCCGCCTGCAGCACGATCTTGTTCTTCGCGAGCACATCAATGCGGCTGTCCGTAGCAGTGATGGTGATCGCCTGCTCGGACAACACTTCCAGCTCCCCGTCGTGCGCCTGCAGGCTTACCGGACCATTGGCGGCGATCACCCGTACCGGCCCGCTTTGTGCGAACAGTGATACCTGCCCACCGGAGACGGTGGCGATGGTTTCGCCGCTGCCGACGTGCAGATCTTGTTGCACGGTGAACTGCAGATTCTGGCCGGCGTAGGCGATGGCGCTTGCTGGCGTGGTCCATGCGATGTGATTGGGCGCTTCGGCCATCAGTAGCGGCTTGGCGTAGCGCTCAACAGGTTCTTCACCGGGGTTGCGCCCATCGCGGGGTTTGAATGGCGATTGCCTATTGACCTCGCCTTCAAACCTCCCGTCGGCGCGCGGGTCGGCCAGCTCGCGCAGCAGGCCGGTGCTCTGCCACGCGGATAGTCCGGGCACTTGCTGTTGCTGCAAGGTCTGCTGCATCTGCTCCAGGCTACGCTCGGCACCTTTGAGCTGGGCGACGACTTCGGCGTTGTCCATCACAGTGGATGCGGCGTGTTGCTGGGTACTGGCCGACAGCAGCAGACCTTCGCCGGCATGCACATTGCTCCAGCCCTGCGTTGCTAGCTCAAAGCCTTCGCCGCGCAGTGCACCGCGCGTTTTGTTCTGGTGCTGGATCAGATAGCCAAGCTCCAGGCGGCTATCGGCCAATGAGCTATGCAAACGCGTACGCAGCTGGCCGGGCGTATCATCGATCACCCATTGCTGGGTGCCGCTGCCATCGTGTGCTTCGGTGTGCAGGCCGCTGAGCACGCCGGGATGCTGTGCCTGCGCATCGATACCGCCGCCAAACGGCGGGGCCACTTCGCCGTTGTACAGTTGGCCGGTGATGCGTGGCTGGTCGATATCGCCGTGCAGGAACTCCACCAGCACTTCGCTGCCGATGCGCGGCAGGAATGCGGTTCCCCAGTTTGGCCCGGCTATCCATTCGACGACCGGCACCCAGCTGCCGCTGGTCTGATCGCCGGGCGCGTGCCCGGACTGGCTGCTGCCGGTGTCGCTCAGGCCGCCCGGATTGGGCGCGCTGCCGCGCTGCCAGCTGAACTGGATGCGCACCTGATGTTCGCGATTGGGGCTGAGCGCGGCGTCGGCCACACCAACCACTCGCGCAGTCTGTGGGCCGTGCAGGCTGGGGCGATCCTGCGGCAGCGCACGCACCGGAACCGAAGCGTCGGTGGCGAGGAACTGGTTGCGGTAGCTGCCGCGCTCCAATTCGCTGTGACCGAGCAGCTCGGCGATGCCGCTTTCCAGGTTGTTGACCGCCGCGTGGTGCACTACCAGCAGCTGGAACGCCTGCGCTTCATGCTGCGGGTGTTGGACAAGACTGAAGCGACTGCCAGCTGCCAGCCGTCGCTCACTACCACTACCGCTGTACAGCACCTGCGATACACGCAACGCATCCAACCGTGCCTGCGCTTCGCTTAGTGCCCAGCTCGATTCGGCGAAGCGGCCAGCCCGTGGCTGCACATAGACCTCAAGCGCAGGCAGGTCACCGCTTGCCCCAGTTGCCTGCGCTGAGACAGCTTTGATCTGCTCGCTGTGCCAGCTACCAACCGTGCTGCTGTTGGCCACTAATTGCTGACGCTCGGAAAATGCGCTGATGCCATCGGCGGATTCAGAGGCGGCAATACGATGAAAGCGCATGGGACCTACATCAGTGAGCTCCGCCTCCGGCCCAAACACTACCAGCGTGTGCGCGCCCTCGCCGCCTTGCGCCTGCTCGATGCGCCACGCCAAGCCGACTTCGGCCAGCAGACGGGTGACGAACTCCCAGTCGGTCTCGCGGAACTGGGTGATGATGGGCCGCTGTGGCAGCGCCGCTTCCACGTCGAAGCGAAAGGACGCCTGCGGATAGTCGGCAAAGATCCGCTCGCAGACGCCGCGCACATCAACATCCTGAAAGATCACCGCGTTGCGACGCAAGCGCAGCAAGGCGGTCCAAGGTTCAAGCACCAGTTGGTAGCGGGCCAAACCACCATCGCTGCCAAGCTGAGCAACTTCAGTACACAGGCCATGCCACCGCCGCAGCGAGCCATCGGCTACGCGCAACTGCAGGATCAGCGGCTGTTCCAGCCAGGGATCGATGTCGAGAAATGCATCGGTGGAGAGGCAATCAATCTGCAGGCGGTGTTCGCCACAGACGCTCTCTTGTCCTTCGAACCGTTCCACCACCAGGCCGTCATGCGGACCTTGTAGTTGGATCAAGCGATTGTGGTGCGACAAGCTCGCCAGCGAGGCGAGCATTGCCGAGCGTCGGATATCCATATCGACAGACTCTTGATCAGGGCGAGATGCGCACGATTTACCTCATCGCGAGCGCGGCCCGATTAAGCCATAGCACTAAGGTGATTTGACCCTGAAGCGATACTTTTGAGACGTTTCCCGTGAAATCTGTCAGTACTGCTGACCTGAAGTCCGTCATTGCAGATGATGGCGATGGCGGCTCGGCCACGCGATGAAAGGATCCAAGTGAGATAGCTCAGCTTTCACGAATACAGCAAGCAGCAAGCACGCTCCCTCGCCTGACGCCCTGCTCAGATCGAGCTTGAGTCGATATCATCGGTGGCCTCGAACTTTCCGCTCTCCTCGTTCCACAGGAAATAAACCTCAAGCCCGAGGTAGTCAAAGTCTGTTTGGAGCTGTGCGAATGGATGCTCCAGGCAGCGCGCAAACAAACTAAGCCGATGCTCGCTCGCTTCTTGGCGAACGCTACTCGCCGAAAGACCGTAGCGCTGTTCGGAGATGTAGTAATCACCGGTCATTCTCGCCTTCTCAGGAAATGGCGTGTCGGCAGAAACCTCATCGAGGTAGCGCTGGATAAGACGATGAGCCGCTTCTTGGATATCACTCATCTGAGACTTGGCGGCTTGATAGACCCGCCCTTCAAACTTGGTATCGATATCGATTGCGAACGGGCGTGCCCAGCGGGGCACATCGATTCTTGTCATGAGAAGTTTGGTCATAACGTTACCGAGCCGATCAAAGGAGAAGAAGCGAAGCCGATACCACCATTGTCACACCCTGATCATTCCAGGACAGTGCTTTACTGCAGCCGTGTACAGTATCGAACTCGCCATGGGTGCACCTGCACAAAGGGTCTCGACATGAAGTCACTCCTTCCTTTCTACTCCTGGCGTCAAGTGCACTCGCATATGACCTTGCTCTAGCCGATGAGATCACCGCATGCAGCTGGCCTCTCAACATGCCCTCTGCAAGCCTGCTGCTGGTAGGTGAAGTCCATGGCACCAACGAGGCACCGGCACTGATTGGCGACTTGGCCTGCGCCAGCGCAAAGTCAGCAAACCCAGTTGTAGTGGCACTGGAGGTTCCGACAGAAGAGCAGGCAAGGCTCGATCAGTTCCTGATGAGCGAAGGCTCAGATGCAGATCAGGGGGCACTTCTAGCCAGCCAATTCTGGGCACGCCCGTCCCAGGATGGGCGATCCAGCACGGCCATGCTGAAACTGCTGCATCGGCTGCGAGCACTTCGTGCGGAAGGAGCGCGAATCAGCGTGTTGGCCGTAGACGGTGACATCGCAGGATCGAGGGACGCGGGCATGGCCATGCGCATCAGGGCAGTAAACGACCAGATGCCTGTGGTGATTGCCCTGCTGGGCAACGTCCATGCAAGCCGTGAGAAGGGCAGACCTTCAGTACCCGACTATGAGCCTGCCGGATACCTCCTATCTGACCTGAATCCACACAGCGTCTACGTGCGCGGACCTGCCGGCACAGCCTGGGTGTGCCGGAATGCGGCATCACGTCGATTCCGGACAATCGGCATGTTGGCGACAAGCGGGGTTACCTGCCGGCAGTTGGAGTGATACCCGGCTACGACGGCCTGTATGCACCAACGAGTAGCACGGCATCACCTCCAGCCGTCAACTGAAAAGCCGGTTTCGGCTTCCTCACGACGTCAAGCTGTGGCCATTCTGGTAGAGCACTTGGTTCCGTCTTCAAACAATTCGACTCTGACCCCGGTTTCGTGCTCCAGCCGGCAGCACACCATCAAGGCTGCGAGCGCAACCACGCTGCCGCTGCTGCAACTGCATCCTGATCGCGGGGCACGGGATTTTCGGGCTGTATACCTTGCAGATACGCGACTCCCGTACGGTCGAGAAATACCGCTGTAGTCAATGCAAGAGCACCGCCGTCAGGAAGCGCAAACGACTGGTTGGCCGTCGAGAGTCCCGCCGTCGGCTGCCCGAAGAAGCTGGTACCAGGGCGGCCTTGAAACGCGACCGCCACCGCCTCGCCTGAGCTTGCCGTCCTGGGACCCAGAAGCACGGCGACGCGGCTGTGGGAAAGATCGACGTCGCACGCCTTGGACGGCTCAGCGCGCCACGCCGTTGCCACACCATTGCGGTCCCGGAATGCACCAAGATCGGCGTCACCCAACAGTGGCCGCAGCCCCTTGATCATCGGCCACATATTGCCCCCGGTGTTGTCACGAAGGTCGATGACCCACCCCTTGCTTGCAGTCTTCGCCAAGCCTGCGATGTGCTCACAAAGTTGAGTACTGAAGGCTTCGCCAGCGCCTGGATCAGAGCCGCGCAGACCCGGCACCAACAGATAGCCGATGTCCTGCATTGGCTTGGCTTCTACGGCCTGCGTTGCGACTGCACCTGCGCGATAGGTCGAAACGGCACTGGGCGCTTGCACGGAGCTATGCTGGTCTGCAAGCGCAGTCAAAACCGTCTGGATCCTGCTGTAGGCCGCCTGTGCTGGAAGTCTCTTCAAGTCTGCGGTCAGGAGTGACTTCCGCTCGGTCGTCCAGTCCACACGGTTTGCGTTCAGCGCATTCGCGCGAATCACGGAAATGGCGTGATCGAGCATGTCATAGGCGGATACGCTGCTCGAAGTTGCACTCTCGGCTTTGAGCGTGAGGTGCCCCACATCTACGCGCCCGGCACTGCCAAGTGTCACCCCAAGCTTGAGACTGGTCGCCCCTGACGGGATGTAGAGCCGGGCCTCTCTGGGCTGGGAACCCTCATTGAGGCGCACAGGTTGGTCACCCGTGCTTGCAAAGGCCAGAGGCTCTTCGGGGCCGTCCGCGCGGACCCAGAGCGCAGCGTTGCCGGTGCCGCTTTTGACCAGAAGCGTGCCGGTGAGAACTACTTCCCGTCCCTGAAAGGCCGCTGCGTCAATCGTGGTAATGGCGCCGACGAACTGTTTTTCCCCTGTCGACTCTGCGGACAAAGCAACTGCCGCGCCACCGGCTTCCGAAATATCACCGGAGCCGCTGACCAGCGACTGGGTGCTGGTGCCCCGCCAAGCCGTATCCGCCTGGGCACAGCCGCTGAAGAACACAACAGAAAGCAAAAAAGCCAAGCGATGCATAGTCAACTGCCTTGTTCGACTTGAAGCGCAATCCTAGTTCAGACGCCCTGCTTCCACCACAAGACCTGCAGGCAGGCTATGGATACGGGATGTGCCGCAAGTGATGGGCTGGAACCACCTTCATCCGGAATGGTCATCGATCCTGCCCGCGCCTATCCAGCAGCGGGCAGTCCCGCTTCACTACACCTACTCAACCACCAGCTTGGGCAGCGTTTTGTAGTGCAGCACTATCCGCTTCCAAGCGCTGGATGATCGCAGCCACCACGCCACGGGTGGACTCCCAGTTCATGCCGGTAATGAGCCGGCCATCAACTTCCACATGCGATGTGCTGCGTGCGCCGTAGCTGAACTGGCCTTTGCTTCCGCGCAGGCGTTGCTCGATCGAGAACGGGAAGGTCTTGTAGTACGCGGCGCTCATATCCTCGTAGGCATCGGGATAGCCGGTGACACGCTTTCCGCTGACCAGCGCGGAGCCATCGGACAGGGTCAGGTTCACCAGCCCTGCGCTGCCGTGGCACACCGCCGAGACGATGCCGCCCCGTTGCTCGTAGATGCGCACCGCCAACCATTGCATGCCCGGGTGCTCGGCGACGCCGTACATCGCGGCACTGCCGCCGATGTACATCAGCGCGGAATAGTCGCTGGCCGTCACCTCGTCGGGCCGGCGCGTGTTGGCCAGCCCCCACATCAGGTCGGCGTCGTAGATGCCGGCTTTGTGTTCGGGGTTGCTGGTGTCGATATAGGCCAGCGGCACGGCCCCGCCTTCGGGGCTTACGAACTGCACGCCGTAGCCCGCCTCGCGGAAACCGGCATAGGCGCGGACCAGCTCCAGGAAACTGTTGCCGGCGCTCAGGCGGGTGCCGGGCATGGTGTCCACGTTGGACACCGCCAGCACCACCTGGCGGCCATGGGCGGGCGCGGTTTCGCGGGTGGCGGTTTTGCTGATGATCAGCCAGCGCCCTTCCAGCTTCTTCAGCAGGAACAGATCGACGAAGCGCGCCTGGTCCCTGCTGACCAAAATCTCCGCCTTGGCGGTGGCGATATTGCCTTCGACCTCGATACCGAGCAGGCGACCGATGCGGCCATTGAACAGCCCCGGCTCCTTGCCAAACCAGCTGGTGTATTCGGCGATGCCCACCTCACGCATGCCGTCCGTACCCTGGCTCAGGTATAGCCGCGCATCGGGATGGAAGGCGCGGCTGAGCCGATCGCGCTGGTTGTAGGAACTGCCGCGCAGATAGTCCTGGATGACCGCGGAGATCTCACGTTGATCCGCGACCGGATCGGCATGTGCAAGCCCGCCGAACCACAGTGCCAAGCTGGCGACGGCGAACCATCGGATGAGGCGTGCTGGCAGCGATATCACGCCGGCAGTGGCCGGCTTGGAACGCGTTACTGACATGAAGGAGACTCCGCAGGATGGGTGCCCCGAAGTCTGCGGAATTCCTTTACGAATCAATCTACTGAAGCGTGTTTACGGACTCACCAAACACGTTTCAAGAGCCAGCCACCAAGCGCGACTGGGCATGCCGCCACGCCGCAGGCGTGGTCCCTTCCACCTTCTTGAAGCTGCTGTAGAAGGTGGAGGTGGACAGGAAGCCGGACGCCTCCGCCACATCGTCCATCGACGCCGAAGCCTGCGCGCGCAGCAACTGCTTGGCCGCTTCGATCCTGACCTGCGCCAGGTAGGGCTTGAAGGCGGTCTTGAGGTTGTCGTTGAGCAGCTGCGACAACCGAGCCGTGGGTATGTTGAGCCGCTTGGCCAGCTTGGCCAGGGTCAGGCCAGCGTCCTTGTACAGCCCCTCGTCGGCCATCAGCACATGCAGGGCGCGCAGCGTCGCCTCGGCTTCGCTGGGCGCGATCTTGCGGTCGCGGTAAGGCTCGGCGACTGGAGCAGGCTTACGCCGGGCAAGCGCAACGCTGATGCTCAGGTATAACACCAGCGAGAACGACAGCGCGCCGACGATGTACGAGGTCAAACCGGATGTGGCATAGGCCAACCAGATCACGCCCACGCCCACGATCACCGAGACCACATGGCTGCGGCTCAGCGCACCGGGCGCCGCATCGGCCCGATCTTGCTTGCCCCGGCGCAGGAACAGCCCCGCTGCCACCAGCAGACATACCAGCCAGATCACCTGGATGGAGGCCCACACCGGACCAGCCCACAGCCAGACGTTATCGGTATACGGCCAAGCGATACCAAAGGCAGTCGCCAGCATCAGCAGGCCCAAGGCGATTGCCGCATCGTTCCGGGTCTGCCGGCCATCAGGATCAAGCCAGGCCCGCACGAAACCGATCAGGCAGACGCCGATGAAGAAACAGGCAGTCAGGCCGATCTGCAGAACCAGCCTGGAGATGTCGTGCCAGAAGTAGACCAGCACGGACTTGCCGGTGCGCAGGCTCAGCATCAGCACCAAGGCCGCCAGCCAACGCTGGGCGGGCCTGACGGGTTCTCGGCATAGCAGATACACCGACAACGCCGCACCGTTGAAGACGCCCAGGCCGGCGAAGAAGAACAGCAGGTAGGACTTGAGCATGGGTGCGCGGGTGCCGGATGAGAAGCGGACGAGTCTGGTTGGATTCAGCGCGCTGAAGTATGTCTGCTTCGGGCTGTTGCGTCATGGGGCTTGGCAGATGCTCAAGCCGACATGATGATCCCCAACGCAAGCGCCGCGCCGCGGTACAGTGCAGAAATCTCTGGCATAGCCGCCGCAGCTCGGACACGCCCAAGCCGCCGTACTTCTTCTTCCTGTTGCAGAACGTAGTCTCTGAAATGCCTATCGTCCGGCACGTCTCGCCGGCCGATGGGCCGCCCTCGGCTTGGCGCAGGACAAACGCAATCTACTCTTCAGTTAACTTCGACTTCTTCATGGCAAAACCACCTCTCTGCTTGGGGTTAGTTTCGCCGAATTCCTCTATTTTTGGATGGCTCAAAAAGCTGGGAGATGGCCACCGGTACCAGCATCTAAAGCTGGCGACGTGACTACAACGAAGAAAAGCCGAAAAGAGCACTCGGTGGGATGATACCTACCCAGTACGCCGCGCAGTTGGCGGCGAAGACAGATAAGATCAAAACCGGACTATAAACCGGACCACTACTCAGGTCGGGGGGACGTCGTTGACACACTAACCTATATACGAAGAACACCAAGAGACAGCCATGTTGCGGATAATCCACAACACGATTAGTCGGCCCGAAACAAGCCAGCCCAAGTCAACACCACGAACCAGACATCTCGAATTTGGCGGAGGGCAGCCATGCAGCCTTTCAACAAAGCCCGAAATATAGTCGAACGAATCACATCCGTCACAGAAACACGAAGGATTTATATAATGCAGAAAATAATATCTTCGATAGCAGAAGAATTAATTAAAATAATCGACTTAAATGACAACAGTCAGCGTACCGCGCTTCGATTTGTGCTCGAAGAACTCGACGCAGCCAGACATGGTGCTGACTCAATAACGGAAAGAATTGACCAGCTATATTTCAAGGAGTCTGACTACATTGGAGCAATGGATTGCCATTGGGACGAAGTCAGCGGCGCATCAGGACCTCAACAACTCCTGCTTAGATTATGCCTCGAACTAGCTCATCAGCTCGGGTTTGCAACAGCAGCAGAAATCAGAATTTCTATTGTCGAACATATCGTACGCCATTATCGCCTAGCGCGCTTTCAATTAAGCAAAGACATAAAAGTATCCAAGAATCAAATTAAGTTGTTTGAAGAGCCAACGGTTAAAAAAGAAACAATTCACCCGCACTTCAACCATTTGATGAAAAACGAAAATTCCCCCATTCGAGAGGTAATATCTCGATGGGCTAACGGATTCGAGGATAGGGACAACAAATTTACCAAGGAATTCCAGACGACCTTCAATTCCTCCTTCTGGGAAATCTACATCTTTCAATGCCTGAAAGATTTGGATATGGAAGTAGACTTCTCAAAATCCGCTCCTGACTTCACAGTAAAAACAAAGAACAATGAAATTGTAAACATCGAAGCTGTGACTGCAAACCACGCCCACGACTCTCCGCCAGAGTGGCTTAGCAACGGCCCAAAGAACAATGCGGATTTCCTAAATTTTTCATGCATACGGATACTTAACGCAATCGACAGTAAGCATAAAAAATTCCAAAAATCGTACTCTGCACTCCCTCATGTGCAAGGCAAACCATTTATCCTGGCCCTAGCCCCTTTCGAACAGCATAATTTTTTTATTCAAAACAACGAGGCCATAATAAGAGTTCTGTATGGGCAAGGCATCGACAAGGATGACAACTTCTCTGAAGTGCACACCCCAACCATCAAGAAAAGTGAGAGCGCACAATTGGAGCTCGGCATCTTTACAGACGATAAATACAAAGACATTAGCGCCATAATTTTTTCAACGAAAGCCACAATCGGAAAGGCAGTAACACAAAGCACACTTCCTGCTGTAGTCCGGTGTAGCCGATATCACTCCAAACGCGGACTAGTCATGGAGATAACTCAAAACTCCAGCCACTTCGAAACCCATCTCGACGGTCTGCAGGTCCATCATAACCCTTATGCAGAGATTAAGATTCCCAGTGATTTTTTTGATAGATACGAAGTAACTCACTACCACTACGACACCAACTCAAGGAGCATCGATAACCGCCAGAGGAGCTACACGATAATATCTAGAAACATATTGTAAATAGGCAATTAATAACTTACCCAGCTTGAGCTGAAGCAGAATTCACCTCGCCAAATAAAAACCCATAAATCATTAAAAATGAGAAAAATGAAGGCCGCACATAGAGTGCACACCTACAAGCCAAACGCCTCACAGGTTCAGAGTTTTCTTCTCGCTCTAGGATGCGCAGCATCATAAACCTTGGCCAGATGCTGGAAATCCAGGTGCGTATATATCTGCGTGGTCGCAATATCCGCGTGCCCCAGCAGCTCCTGCACGCCGCGCAGGTCGCCTGAGGATTCCAGAATATGGCTGGCGAAACTGTGCCGCAGCATATGCGGGTGCACGTTCTTGAACAGCCCCTGGCGTTGCGCCAGTTGCTTGATGCGGATCTGCACGGCGCGCTGGCTGATCGGTCCGCCGCTGCGGCCCGGGAATACCGGTTTCTCGCCGGTACCGCCGCTTTCCTTGCGCCATTCCTGCAATGCGTTCATCGCATGCGAGCCGACTGGCACGGTGCGTTCGCGGTTGCCTTTGCCGTGCACCAGCACGATGCCGCTTGCGGTATCGAGGTCGCGCCAGCGCATGGCGCAGAGTTCGCTCAGGCGCAGGCCTGAGGAGTAGAACAGTTCCAACAGCGCGCGGTCGCGCAGGCCGAGCGGTGCGTCGGTGGGCAGTTCGACCAGCTGCACGGCTTCGTCGGCGTCCAGCACCTGCGGCAGTTTGCGCGGCGCCTTGGGCGCACGCAGGCCGGCGGCGGGGCTGTTGTCGATGACGTTGTTCTTCAGCAGCCAGGCGTAGAAGCTGCGGCAGGCCGACAGGCGGCGCTGCAGGCTTTTTGCCGACAGGCCGCGGCGGTGCTCGCTGGCGACGAACTCGCGCAGCTGCTCGCCTTGCAGGGTTTGCGGATCGGCGACGTCATGCGCTTCGCACCATTGCGTAAGCGCGGCGAGGTCGCGCTGGTAGGCGTCCAGCGTGTGCGCCGACATGCGGCGCTCGACCTGCAGATAGGACAGGAATGCCTGGACGGCGCTCATCGCCGCGTCACTCCACTCAAGCGCTGCGGTAGCGCTGCAGGCCCGTCACCAGCGATTCGCCCATCATGCGCAGGAACAGCGTGCCCATGCCGGGATAGAAGCGGTTGGGGTCGTAGCTGCCTACCGCGATCAGGCCAACGCCCGGCAGCGGCAACAGTGCGGTGGACGACACTTCATTGACCCGCTCGCCGTACAGCACGTCGTTCTTTTCCTGCTGCAGGCGGCCGCAGATGGGCTCGCCGTCCTGCAGGCAGTCGTGGAACGGGGCCAGCCTGGCGTCGTCCCTGGCGATGACCTGCAGCCACGGTGCTTCGGCCAGTTCCGGCACGTCGTCGAAGGAGACGATGCGCACCAGGTCGCCGGCGAAATCTTCTTCCAGCGAGGCGGCCATCGCACGCAGGGTGTCGGCGGCGCTGGTCTGGCGCATCAGCGCCAGTGTCAGCTGGTGGGTACGCACGGCCAGGCGTTCGTTGATCTGCGCGTTCGTACCGAGGTCGGCCAAGCGCCGCGACAACTCGCGGTTCTTGTCGCGCAGCACTTCCAGCTGGTAGCTGGCGAGCGAGGCGGTGGGGCCGTCATCGCGCGGCACCACCATGGTCAGTGCCAGGTCGGGGAACTGCTTGAGGAAGGTCGGATGACGCCGCAGCCAGGCTGCAACTTCATGGGCACCGATTTTCTCGACTGTGTCGTTCATCCCATCCACTCTCCGTCGAATACGAATGCTGCCGGGCCGGACATCACGATCTCGGCATCGTCTGCCGGCCATTGGATACGCAGGTCGCCACCGGGCAAGGAGATCAGTGCATCGCGCTGCAGGCGGCCGCGCTGCATCAGCACTACCGCCGCCGCACAGGCTCCGCTGCCGCAGGCCAAGGTTTCGCCAACGCCGCGCTCGTAGACGCGCAGTCGGGCGTGACGGGCATCCATTACCTGGGCGAAGCCGACATTCACTGATTCCGGGAACGAGGGGTTCTGCTGCAGCAGGTGCCCTACCCGCTCGACCGGTGCGGCGTCGACCGAACCGACTTCCAGCACGGCGTGCGGGTTGCCCATCGATACGGCGCCAAAACGCACGTTCTCGCCCTGCAGCGAGGTCATGTATTCCTCGCGCGCACGCGGGAAGCCGAGTAGCGGAATCTGCGCCGGCTCGAACTCGGGCTTGCCCATGGCAATGGCATATTCGCCATTGGCCAGGCGCTGCACGGCGTGGGTGCGGGTGGGGCTGTCGATGATGAAATCATCGCCCTGCACGGCACCGTCGCGTACCAGCCAGGCCGCCACACAGCGCGCGCCGTTGCCGCATTGCTGCGAGGTGGAGCCGTCGGAGTTCCAGATGCGGTAGGACGCTACCGCGCCTTCGCTGCGCGGGGCTTCGATGGTCAGGATCTGGTCGCAGCCCACGCCGCGGTGGCGGTCGGCCAGCAGCGCTGCCTGCTCGGCATTCGGCGGCGCGCTGCCGTCACGCAGGTCCAACACCACGAAATCATTGCCGGCGCCATGCATTTTGCTGAAGCGCATGCGCCCTGTTGCCGACTTACCCATTTACGCCAGCACCACCGGTTCCGTCTTCCACGGCCTCGTCCGCCTTCTTGTCGGCGGCCGGATCGGTCTTTTCAGTGGCGGGCTGGTCCGCCGGGGTGACTTCCTGTTCCTCGATCGGCACCGGCTTCTGCGGCATTACCAAGGGGCCCTTGTTGCCGCAGGCACTGAGACCCAGCAGCAGGAAGGCTGCCGGGATGAGAATCAGGAAACGGGACGTCTTGTTCATCCCCCGAGTATAGCCACTGGACCATGAAGTCCGAACCGCGATCTCACCCTGTTCAGCGTTCGCCGGGGGGCAAGGGGCGCAGCCACAGCCACAGGCAGACGCAGGCCATGATGCTGATCGAGGTCCATTTCACCCAGGCCAGCGGCACGCACCACAGGGTGATCAGGGCGCAGGCCAACATGGTCAGGCTGGCCATCCACTTGCCTTTGCGGCTGACCGCGCCGTGCGCCTGCCAGTCGCGGATGGCCGGACCGAAGCGCGGGTGGTCCAGCAGCCAGCGGTGCAGCCGCTCGGAGCCATGCGAGGCCGCCCACGCCGAAATCAGCACGAAGACGGTGGTGGGCAGCCCCGGCACGAAGATGCCGACGATGCCCACGCCCAGGCTCACATAGGCCAGCAGCCACCACGCCCAGCGCAGGCGCGGTGGGCGCGTGCGTGGATCGGGAGGATCACGTGGCGGCGGCGTATCAGGCATCGCTACGGCCCAACTGCGTCAGTCGGCCAGGCCCAGCTGCCCCAGCACGAAGGCGAAGGACTCGGCCTGTTCCTTGTAACGCTGGAAGCGGCCGGACTTGCCGCCGTGGCCGGCTTCCATGTTGGTGCGGAACACGATCGGCGCGGTGCCGGTGTTGACGTCACGCAGCTTGGCCACCCACTTGGCCGGCTCCCAGTACTGCACCTGCGAATCCCACAGGCCGGTGCCGACGAACAGCGACGGATAGGCCTGCGCGGTGACGTTGTCGTACGGCGAGTACTTGAGCATGTAGTCGTAGTACTTCTTCTGCTCCGGGTTGCCCCACTCGTCGTACTCGTTGGTGGTAAGCGGGATGCTGGCGTCGAGCATGGTGGTGACCACGTCGACGAACGGCACCTGCGCAACCATCACCCGGTAGTCGCCCGGGGCCTGGTTGGCCACCGCGCCCATCAGCAGACCGCCGGCGCTGCCGCCCGAGGCCGCGACGCGGTCCTTGGCGGCATAGCCCTGTGCTACCAGCGCGCGGGTCACATCGACGAAGTCGTTGAAGGTGTTCTGCTTGTGCAGCAGCTTGCCATCGTCGTACCAGCTGCGGCCCATTTCCTGGCCGCCGCGGATGTGGGCGATGGCGTAGACCACGCCACGATCAAGCAGGCTGACAACGCTCTGGTTGAAGTTGGGGTCCATCGACATGCCGTAGCTGCCGTAGGCGTACTGGTAGAGGGCAGCAGTGCCGTCCTTCTTGAAGCCCTTCTTGTAGACCAGCGACACCGGGATGCGCGCGCCATCGCGGGCGGTCACCCAGACGCGCTCGGTTTCATACTTGCTTGGGTCATAGCCGATCACCGGCTGCTGCTTGAGCAGGCGGCGCTCGCCGGTCTTGACGTTGAGCTCGTAGGTGGTAGCCGGCGTGGTCAGCGAGGTGTAGCTGTAGCGCAGCCATTCGGTATCGGGCTCTGCGTTGACCGACAGGCCCATCGAGTAAGCCGGCTCATCGGCCTTGACGAACTCACTGCGGCCATCGGCGAACAGCAGGCGCACGCGTTCCAGCGCTTCGGCGCGCTCGGCGATGGCGGTATAGCCGTCGAACAGCTCGAAGCCTTCGATCAGCACCTGCGGATCGTGCTTGACCCAATCCTTCCACTGCTTGCGGCTGGTGGCACCTTCCGGCGCGGTGACCAGCTTGAAGTTGGTGGCGCCATCGGCATTGGTACGAATCACCCACTGGCCGTTGTAGTGGTCAGCGTCGTATTCCACGTCGCGCTCGCGCTTGGCCAGCACGGTGAACTCGCCCGGGTTGGCGGCCAAGGTGTAACGCAGCTCGGAGGACACGGTACTGTCCACGCCAATGGTGATGAAGCGGTCATCGCGGGTCCGGCCGATGCCCATGTAGAAGCTGTCGTCCTTCTCCTCGTAGACCAGCACGTCGGCGCTGGCCGGGGTGCCGAGCACGTGCTTCTTGACGCGCACGGTGAGCAGGGTTTCCGGGTCGTTCTCGACGTAGAACAGGGTGCGGTTGTCATCGGCCCAGATCACATTGGCCGACACGCCTTCGATCACGTCGTCCAGCATCTTGCCGGTGGCCAGGTCCTTGAAGCGGATGGTGTACTGGCGGCGGCCGACGGCGTCTTCAGCGAAGGCCAGCAGCTTGTTGTCGCGACTGATGTCCATGTCGTCGATGCCGAAGTAACCCTTGCCTTCGGCCAGCACGTTGAGATCCAGCAGCACTTCTTCCGGTGCCTGCATGTCGCCCTTGCGGCGCGCGTGGATGGGGTAGTCCTTGCCGGTCTCGTAGCGGGTGTAATACCAGTAGCCGCGCTCGCGGTACGGCACGCTGGCGTCGTCCTGCTTGATGCGGCCGACGATCTCGGCGTAGAGCTTGTCCTGCAGCGGCTTGAGCGGCGCCATCAGGGCGTCGGTGTAGGCGTTCTCGGCGTTGAGGTAGGCCAGCATCGCCGGCTCCTTGCGCTCGTCGTCGCGCAGCCAGTAATACGCATCCTCGCGCTGCGCACCGAACGGTGCGGTCACCGTATGCGGACGCTTTTCAACATCAGGCGGGGTGGGCTGTGACGCGGCGGCGGTATTGATCATCAGGCTTGCAACCAACAGGCAAAGAAGGGGTTTCATCAGGTTCGCTCCGGAACAACGGTGGTGCATCCAGTGCAGCAGGCCACAGTGTGCCACGCCCGGCGCTTGCCCCGCTGCCATCAACGGCGCCTATCATGCAACGATGAACACGCCCCACACCCCACACGCCCCATACAGCCGCCGCAGTCAGGAGATCGCGCCCTTCCACGTCATGTCGCTGCTGGCCCGCGCCAACGCACTGGAGCAGCAAGGCCACGACGTGATCCACCTGGAGATCGGTGAGCCTGATTTCACCACCGCCGAACCCATCGTCCGCGCCGGCCAGGCCGCTTTGGCCGCCGGCCATACCCGCTACACCGCAGCGCGTGGCCTGCCTGCCCTGCGCCAGGCCATTGCTGGCTTCTACGGCCAGCGCTACGGGCTGGATATCGACCCGGAGCGGATCCTGGTCACCCCGGGCGGCTCGGGCGCACTGCTGCTGGCCTCCAGCCTGCTGGTGGACCCGGACAAGCACTGGCTGCTGGCCGACCCCGGCTATCCCTGCAACCGGCATTTCCTGCGCTTGGTGGAAGGCGCGGCGCAGTTGGTGCCGGTGGGGCCTGAAAGTGGCTATCAGCTAACCCCTGAGTCGATTGCGGCCAATTGGAATGCTGGCAGTGTTGGGGCGTTGGTGGCTTCGCCTGCCAATCCGACTGGCACCACGCTGGATGCTGGGCAGTTGGCTGGCCTGTCTTCTGCACTGAAGGAACGCGATGGGCATCTGGTGGTGGATGAGATCTACCACGGGCTGACGTATGGCTTTGATGCACCCAGCGTGCTGGAAGTGGATGACGAGGCGTTCGTGTTGAACAGCTTCTCCAAGTACTTCGGCATGACTGGCTGGCGCCTTGGCTGGCTGGTGGCACCGCCGCGCGCGGTGCCTGAGCTGGAGAAGCTTGCGCAGAACCTGTACATCAGCGCGCCGTCGATGGCCCAACATGCTGCCTTGGCGTGTTTCGAGCCGGAGACGATTGCGATTTTCGAGCAGCGGCGGGAGCAGTTCCGGCAGCGGCGGGATTATCTGTTGCCTGCGTTGCGTGCGCTCGGATTCCGGATTGATGTGGAGCCGCAGGGTGCGTTCTACCTGTACTGCGATGTGAGTGCGTTTACCGATGATGCGCAGGCGTTTTGTGCGCACTTCCTGGAGACCGAGCATGTGGCGTTTACGCCAGGCCTGGATTTTGGGAGCTACCGGGCGAACCAGCATGTGCGGATTGCGTATACGCAGGATGTCGGGCGTTTGCAGGAGGCGGTGGTGCGGATTGGGCGGGGGTTGGAGAGCTGGTTGGCTGGGAAGGTTGGCTGAGAGCTGATAGCTAAAAGCTAGAAGGCTAAAGGCACCCCTCCCCAGCCCTCCCCTTCGCCTGCGGCGAAAGGGAGGGGGCAGAAGCGAGGCCTCAAGCAGCAAGGAGGAATGCTTTGGCTTTGGCTTTGGCTTTGGCTTTGGTTTTGGTTTTGGCTTTGGCTTTGGCTTTCGCCATTCCCTTCTCCCGCTTGCGGGGGAAGGTGCCCGGAGGGCGGATGGGGGGAGCTTTTGAGCTTTTGAGCTTTTGAGCTTTTGAGCTTTTGAAATGCCTACCGCAATTCACTAACAAGACTCCGCCCTTGCCCTCACCCCAACCCCTCTCCCGCAAGCGGGAGAGGGGCTTAAGCAAGAGCAAAAACAAACGCCACCTTTCGGTGGCGTTTGTTTTGCATCACTTCAAGCCAAACATCACTTCTTGCTCAGCTGTTCCCACAGGAAGCTGTACGCCAGTGCCGACATATGCGCGGCCTGCGCATTGTTCGCAGCACCACCATGACCACCCTCGATGTTCTCGTAGTAGGTCACGTCCTTGCCTGCGTCGATCATCTTGGCCGCCATCTTGCGGGCATGGCCCGGGTGGACGCGGTCATCGCGGGTGGAGGTGGTGAACAGCACCGGCGGGTAGCTCTTGGCCGGGTCGAACAGGTGGTACGGGGAGAAGGTCTTGATGTAATCCCAATCGGCCGTGTCCGGGTTGCCGTACTCAGCCATCCACGAGGCGCCAGCCAACAGGTGGCTGTAGCGCTTCATGTCCAGCAGCGGAACCTGGATGACAACCGCACCGAACAGCTCCGGGTACTGGGTCAGCATGTTGCCGGTCAGCAGACCGCCGTTGCTGCCGCCCTGCACGCCCAGATGCTTGGCCGAGGTGATCTTGCGGCTGACCAGGTCCTGCGCCACTGCCGCCATGTCCTCGTAGGCCTTGTGGCGGTTCTGCTTCAGCGCGGCCTGGTGCCAGCGCGGGCCGTACTCGCCACCGCCACGGATGTTGGCCACGACATACACGCCACCCTTGTCCAACCAGGCGCGGCCCATGCCACCGGAATAACCCGGGGTCAGCGAGATTTCAAAGCCGCCATAGCCGTACAGCAGGGTCGGGTTGGAACCGTCCAGCTTCATCGCCTTGTCGTGCACCACGAAGTACGGCACACGGGTGCCGTCCTTGCTGGTGGCGAAGTGCTGTTCGATCACCTTGTCGCTGGCGTCGAAGAACGCCGGCATGGTCTTCAGCACTTCCGGCTGCTTGCCGATTTCGGCCAGGGCCAGCGTGGTCGGGGTCAGGTAGTCGGTGACGGTCATCCACACCGCGTCGCTTTCGTCTGCGTCCACCGCGCCAACACCAATGGTGCCGAAGGCCGGTGCGCCGGTGAAATCGCTGCTCACCCAGCCGTCCTTGCCGTGGGTCAGCACCTTCAGGCGGTTCTTGACGTCATCCAGCACGTTCAACACCACGTGCGACTTGGTCCAGGTGGTGCCGGCCAGCGAGGTGGTGTCGGTCGGCGCGAACAGCACGTCGAACTCGCGCTTGCCGGCCATGAAGTCATCGAACTTCGTTGCCAGCAGCGAACCTGCGGTGTAGGTCTTGCCACCGACGGTCCACGGCTCGCGCAGTTCCAGGGTCAGCCATTCGCGGCGGATGCCCTTCTCGGCCGAGTTCGGTGCATCGACCTTGGTCAGCTTGCCGTCGGCACCGATCAGGAACAGCTCGTTGTTGTAGAAGGCAATCGTGCGGCTGACGAAGTCACGCTCGAAGCCGGGCGTATCGTCGTGCATCGCCGAGATGTACATGTCCTCTGGCGTGCCCTCGTACACCGTGGTTGCGGCGGTGATCGGGGTGCCACGCTGCCAGCGCTTGACCACGCGCGGGTAACCGGAGGTGGTCATCGAGCCCGGCCCGAAGTCGGTGTAGACGAAGACGTTGTTCTGGTCGATCCAGCCCAGGCCGCCCTTGGCCTCGGCACGGAAGAAGCCGTCCTTGATCCAATCCTTCCTGGAGATGTCGAACTCGCGGGTGACATCGGCATCGGCGCCGCCGCGCGACAGCGCGATCAGGCAGCGGGTGTATTCCGGGCGCAGGCAGTTGGCACCGTGCCACACCCAGTTCTCGCCCTCGGCCTTGTTCAGCGCGTCCAGGTCCAGCACGGTTTCCCACAGCGGCTCGGCCTTGCGGTACTCGACCAGCGTGGTGCGGCGCCAGACGCCGCGCTCGTGCTGCTTGTCCTTCCAGAAGTTGTAGTAGTAATCGCCGATCTTCTGGACGCCTGGGATCTTGGCATCGGAATCCAGCACCTCACGGATGCCGGCTTCCATCGCCTTGAACTGCGGGGTCACGGCCAGACGGCCTTCGGACTTGGCGTTCTGCTCCTTCACCCAGCCCAGCTGTTTGTCGCCGGTGACGTCTTCCAACCAGGCGTACTTGTCCTGGGAGTCGTCAGCGGCCATGGCGGCCCCGGCCAGGCCGGAAGAAAGCAGACCCGCCACGAGGCAGGCAGAGGTGAGTCGAGACATGTTGGCTCCATGCGGTCATAAGCCGCGAACGCTAACACAGCCCCCTATCCACCCCCACGTGTCGAAGGTCAGGCCGCCTGCTGAAGGCGGCGCCGGGCCGGGCGGCGGCCACGGGTGGCCTGCGGGCCGCGCTTGCGCGGCTTGGCGTGGCGATTCCGCCATGCTGAGGGTAGGCGAAAGCGGTACAAGGCCCACCAGGCGCTCAGCGGCATGCCCACCAGCCACAACGGCAGCCAGCCGATCCACTGGCTGTGGCCACGCGCCGCCGGCCACACCAGCACCAGCGCCAGGCCCGCCAGGGCGGCCTGTCTGACGCAGCGCAGCACCTGCGGGTCAGGCGCGTCCTGCGCGTTACGACGGGATGACGATGCGAGCGGCTTGGTCATGACGTTCTCCGGCAACATGGCTGTGTTGGAGTGCATCCTCGGCGGCCGCCATCTCACAGACTGCGACCTGCCATTGACGGGCGTATCGCTGCCCGTCGAACATGCAGCCCTGACCTTCATAGGTGCCCTATCCGTAATGCGACCGATTCCCGTCTTTGTGTCCGCCATGTTGTTGAGTCTCGCCCTGCCGCTGAGCCCGGCTCTTGCACAGGAGGCTGCGCCGGCGACGACGACGGTGGAGGGAATCGCCGAGGGCCCGATTGACCTGCAGCGCTTCATGGGCCGCTGGTATGTGATCGGCCGTGTGCCCAACTTCATCGAGCGCGGCCACGTGGCCAGCGTCAACACCTATACCTTGCGCGACGACGACAAGGTCTCGATCAAGTATCAGTTCCGCGACGGCTTTGCCGAGCCGGAAGAAGAGATCGACATCCGCGCCAAGGTGGACGAAGACAGCGGCAACCGTCGCTGGCGCACCTGGTTCTACCGGATCGTGCCCACCCATACCCGCATTCTGGAAGTGGCGCCGGACTATTCCTGGGCGCTGATCGGCTACCCGGGCCGCGAGATGGCGTGGATCTTCGCCCGCGAGCCGGACATGGACAACGCCACCTACCGCCAGTTGGCCACGCGCCTGCGTGACAAGTACGACGTCAACACCGACAAGCTCAAGCGCGTACCGCAGCACCCGCAGCAGGTGGACAAGCTGGGTTTCGAAGTGCCGAACAAGAAGTAACAGGGTCGGCCTGCTACTGCTGTTGTAGGAGCGGTGTAAGCCGCGAAGCTGACGCTGCTGCAGCCTGCGAAGAGCTTACCCCTCCCCCAACCCTCCCCTCCGCCTTCGGCGCAAGGGAGGGAGCAAAGCGTAGTGGGGGGGCCGCGGCGGGCGGCGGGCGGGCGGGAGCGGCCCCCCCGCCCCGCCGGGGGGGCCCCGAGGGTGGTGGCCGGCGACCCCCCCCGCGGCGGGGGGCGGGAG
>NZ_JBRRDY010000028.1:0-67625 GCF_056759935.1 Stenotrophomonas sp. STEN035 | reverse complement strand
GAAAGCACTGGGCGGGCTGACGCCCGCCGCCTACGCCAAACGGATGGCCAAGATCGGCTACCCTAACCCCGGACTCTAAATGGCCCCGCTACTGAAAGCGGGGGGACGTCGGCTTCTCAGATTAGCTCCGCCGCACATACATGGTTGTTCCTGGGGAGCAGCGTCATGATAGTTGCGCTGGTATTGCTTGCCGTCATGACCTCGATGGCACAAATGAGAGAGGTGTTTGAACTTGTGGTGCTATGTGCTGCATTTGTTCTCGTACTGATCGCATCAACAACATTCGTTTTTGCGTCCGTCCGATACAAAGCGCGCATAACCGCATCGACTTCCGTAATGGTGATTCATTCGATTGCTTTTGCATTTTCCGCATTTCTTTCAGCATCTAACCCTCCAGAAGCGGGGGCATTAAGCGAAGGTTGGTTCGCCGCATCCATTCTTGCTTGCGGTATTTCCGCGGTCTTCGTATCGACATACTGGGTTGCGGCATTACGTGATCCCTCTCTGTCCTTCTCACCCATGTTGCGATCGCTCGTTCGATTCATAACAGGGGAATCGAGGGCTAAAGAGTGGTGCAGCAAGCACCTTATTCGATCTCGCAGTGACCCTTCTGTAAGAACACGGCGCGGCGGCAAGTCACGAAGGAGAACGCGGCCAGTGCAGCGGAGACGATGAGGATGCTGCTCTTGTTGCACCACGACCTCATTGGGGGCCCCAAGTGATACCGCCTCTCGCTGGACAACCGCGAGCTACTGCCGGTCAAGGTCGAGCTGCCCCCTGTCACACCCCGGACGCGGAGGATGAGTGTCTTTGTTCTCCTTAAGGATTCGACGCACCCGTCATCGAACGAAGCATAGGTCGATGCCAGAGGACTTCCATGTGCCGGGCAGAAAACAGTCTCGCAAAAATTTATTGCCGGGATTGGCTTAGTAAGAACGAAATTTAATGCCAAAACCTAGCCAAGGCCCTTTCTGAACTGATGCAATAGTGTCCGATTTCGGCCAAATGCAGACATCCCCCCGATAGACACCCTGAATCCCGAAATCCCCTAGTCCTCGTTCGCGATCGCTGGATCCGCCATCCCACCTTGCAAGGTGGGCACTCTTTGCGTGCGTGGCGAGCTTATCTACCGGAGGCGGCTCGGCTTTCTTCGTCCTGCCTTTCGATCTGACCACCGATCGATGTTCCGCGCACCGCTTGCGCGCGCAGGCTTTGGGCTGGGTGTGGTTAGACAACGGCTATCTTTGGCTAAGAGCGACGTGTGCTCGCGATGCATCTTTCCTTTGCATTCATGGCGACGTCGGGGTAAGTCGCGATGTATGTGCGGGGTGCCAATGCTCCCATTGCAACGAGACTGCTAGCCATGGAGACGTGCGGAGTAGGCAACGGAACTACTGGCGTCCATCGCGTGCGTTACCGCGCACCTGTTTTTGGTCCCCACCGAAATTTCCAGCGCATAGCGTAAGCGAGGCGAACGCTAGAACTTTCCGCTGTCGTGACTGTCCGATCTAGTGGTTTTATCGCGCCATCGCCCAACCCGCCATGCCAACTAGCAACACGACCAGGACCGGAGGTGTACGCACGACGACCAGTAGCCCGAATGCCACCAGCGTCACCGCAACATCCCATCGATTATGGATTGCGCTTGTCCACACCGGATCGTACAACGCAGCCAGCAGGATTCCGACCACCCCGGCGTTGACGCCGGCAATCGAAGCCTGCAAATCCTTGCGGTAGCGCAAAGACTCCCAGAACGGCAGGACCCCCACGAGGATGAGTACGGCGGGTAGGAAAATGACTGCCAACATCGCAAAGCCACCTACCCAGCCACCTAGCGGTCCGTCGGCCATTGCCCCTAAGTACGCTGCAAGAGTGAATAGAGGGCCTGGCACAGCCTGCGCCGCACTGTACCCGGCAAGCAGATCCGCAGTGCTTACGGTGCCGCTCTGCACGACCGCAGTTTGCAACAAGGGCAAAACAACGTGGCCGCCGCCAAAGACCAGAGCGCCAGCGCGGTATACGCCCTCCAGCAGAACAGCCAGGGGGGAATTGCTCGCAGCCGCCCACATCGGCAGCAGAGCAAGTAGCAGCACGAACAATGTCAGTGCCACCGTGCCAGTTCTTCGCGAGACGGGATAGCTGCACGGGGACTGATCGGATGCTGGTTCGATTTTTAGCGCCCAGCGACCGAGTAGCCCGCTGAAAATGATCACTGCCATCTGGCCGACGACCGAGGGCAATACCGACGTCGCCACGGCGGAGAAAAACGCCATCCCTACTCGCAAACGGTCCGTACACAGGGATCGGGCCATTCCCCATACGGCTTGCGCTACCACGGCAACTGCTACGATCTTCAGGCCATGCAGCCAGCCGGATTCAACGATGCCTTGGTATCTGGCAACTCCCAAGGCAAACAGAATCATCAGCACGGCCGATGGCAGGGTAAAGCCCGCCCAAGCGGCTAGCAGACCGGGCCAGCCTGCGCGGCACAAGCCCAACGCCATTCCTACTTGGCTGCTGGCGGGACCTGGCAGTAATTGGCAAAGGGCCACCAGATCGGAGTAGCTGCGGTCGGTCAGCCAACGGCGGCGCTCGACGAACTCAAGACGGAAGTAGCTCAAGTGTGCGATCGGACCGCCGAACGATGTCAGGCCTAGTCGCAGGAACGCCAGGAATACGTGCCAAGCGCTTTCTCTTGTTGTGGGATCGAGCGACGACACTAGGCATGGCCTCCTGCAGTTATTAACGAGGGTTAGCTCAACCCGGAAAAGGCTCTACTGCATCGAAGTCCAGACGTATCCGCTTCGGTCACCAGCGGTAGTCAACGCAAGCTCCGAAAAAATCCCAGTTCCCTGCCCTGCTGAGCAATTCCTCCGGCCACGATGACTACAAGTGCTTAACCATGAATGCCGCGGTCTCCGGACATATGCTTGCGAACTGCGCCGACCGACTGATCGATTCAGGCGCATCGATCCGGGACGCATGACTGTATCCGCAACGTTCGAATAGAGGTGCTGCAGTACCCGTCAGTAGGAACAGTTCTGTGATTCCCTCCTTGGCTGCCATTTGTTCTGCATGGCTCACCAGCACCGAACTGTAGCCCAGTCCTCGGTGACTCTGGACGACCGCAAGGGAGCGCAGCAAGCCGACAGGCAGGTGCAGCTCGACACCGACAACACCAATGAGTTCGCCTTTGTCGTGGAGCCCACCAAAGATCTTGCGTCTGCCGTCCTCCAGGTCACTCACTGGCAAACCGGCGTCCACCAGCATGGACACGACCGCGGCGTTCAAGGCAACAGGCGCGAACGTAGTCATGGCGTTTCCTTCAGGGGTTTGGCCATCTGGCGGTGATCAGGATTTAGGACGACTACCGTGTTCATCGATGACAACCTCACCGTCTTCTTTCATAAATGGAGCATCTACTGCAGGCAATATCTCAAGAACGACTTCAGAGGGGCGAGCAAGTCGCACGCCTAGATCGGTTTCCACAAACGGTCGATTGATCAGGATCGGATGAGCCAGCATGACATCAAGCAATTGATCGTCGCTTAAAGCTGGATCAGCCAGACCCAGCGCTTCGTAAGGTGTGCCCTTCTGCCGGATCGCCTCGCGTACGCTCAATCCGGCCTGGTCGATCAGGCCCGCCAAGCGTGTCTTGGTAGGGGTTTCGATCAAATAGTCGACGATCACCGGTTCGATGCCTGCATGTCTGATCAGAGCAAGCGCGTTCCTGGAGGTTCCGCAGTTGGGATTGTGGTAGATCGTTGCCTTCATGCTGCGGCTCCCGCTGTTGCAGAGGATTTGGCTCCGGACGCTGTCGCCAGAGCGGCTGCTGCTGCGTCACCTTTGCGCTCGCTGTAGCGATCAACCAGATAGTCACTGCGATCTCTGACCAGCAACGTGAATTTCACCAGCTCTTCCATTACATCGACAACCCGATCGTAGTACGGAGATGGCTTCATTCGACCTCGCTCGTCAAATTCCTGCCAAGCCTTGGGTACTGACGATTGGTTCGGGATGGTGACCATGCGCATCCAACGGCCCAGCACGCGTAACGCGTTCACCACATTGAAAGATTGTGAGCCCCCGCTGACCTGCATCACTGCGAGTGTGCGGCCCTGGGTTGGGCGAATGCCAGCCTCCTCCAGCGGCAACCAATCGATCTGATTCTTGAACACGGCGGTCATCGTCCCGTGACGCTCCGGACTGATCCAGACCTGGCCTTCTGACCACGTGGAGGCTTCACGCAGCTCGATCACTTTGGGGTGATCGGCCGGTACCGCATCCAGCATCGGCAGCGTGTGTGGATCAAACAGCCGAGTCTCCGCGCCGAACTGTTCCAGTAGGCGCTGTGCCTCCAAAGCGAGCTTCCGGCTGAAGGACTGTGGACGCAGCGAACCATAGAGAATCAGGATGCGCGGTCGATGCTTGCTCGGATCAGCCACATCAAGGTCTGAGCACGAAGGCGACTGCAGGGACTCGGCATGGATGTTCGGGAGATTGGGCATAACTTGTTCCTTCTCTTTATTTCCATTATTCTAGATCTATGGAACATAAAACTGCAACGCGAGCTCTAGCAGCCCTCGGTCATGGCACAAGGCTGTCGATCTACCGTTTACTTGTCGAAGCAGGTCGCGGCGGCAAGCTGGCCGGTGAGATCGCCGAGGCACTTGCCCTCCCCGGTGCCACGCTGTCCTTTCACCTGAAAGAGCTGGCTGCTGCGGGCCTTGTCACTTCCGAGCAACTCGGTCGAACCATCTGCTACCGTGCAAACTTTGATGCCATGACAAGTCTGGTCGAGTACCTGACAGAAAACTGTTGTGCTGGCGATCAGTCCAGCAGCACGCCCGGCTGCTGCTGATGAACGACGTGGCTGAGATGCGCCCTGAGCGCATGTCATTTCTGGATCGCTTCCTGACCGTCTGGATTTTCCTGGCCATGGCGGTTGGCGTGGGGCTGGGCATCATTTTCCCTGGCCTGCAGCACCAGGTAGACGCGTTGAGCATCGGCACTACGAACGTGCCAATCGCTATCGGGCTGATCTTGATGATGTTCCCCCCACTCGCCAAGGTTGACTACGCGCAGCTGGGCGTGGTTTTCAGGGATAAGCGGGTATTGGCGCTATCGCTGGTTCAGAACTGGGTGATTGGCCCAGTTCTGATGTTCGCCCTGGCAGTGATATTTCTACGCGATCAGCCGGGTTATATGACCGGGGTGATCCTGATAGGGCTGGCCCGCTGCATCGCAATGGTCCTGGTATGGAACCAGCTTGCGAAAGGCGACAACCAGTACGTTGCCGGCTTGGTGGCGTTCAATTCAATCTTCCAGATCGCGTTGTTCAGCGTCTATGCCTGGCTGTTTCTCTCCGTGTTGCCGACGGCATTGGGCCTGCAAGGCGTGGTGCTCAACATTGGATTCTGGCCAGTTGCGGAAGCTGTCCTGATCTATCTCGGCATCCCATTCGCTGCCGGTTACCTGGTACGTCGATCGTTGACCAAGTCAAAAGGACTTCACTGGTACGAGCACCGGTTTCTACCTGCGATCGGCCCGATAACGCTAGTGGCCCTGTTGTTTACGATCGTGGTGATGTTCGCAATGAAGGGGGGCGATGTGGTCAAACTCCCCCGGGATGTTTTGCGGATAGCCGTTCCACTGACGATCTACTTCTTGGTCCAGTTCATCATCAGCTTCTTCATGGGCAAGCTGATCGCTAAAGACTACCCGCGCACAACCGCCATCGCCTTCACCGCTGCCGGCAACAACTTCGAACTGGCTATCGCGGTGGCAGTGGCTGCGTTCGGCATCAGTTCGCCGGTCGCATTCGCAGCCGTCATAGGCCCGCTGATAGAAGTGCCGGTTCTGATCATCTTGGTGAACGTGGCACTGCGCCTGAAGCAACGCTGTTTCTCCTAGATCCCCCGCAAGAAAACGCATGTGGCGGGGAAACGTTGGCTAGAGCCAACAGGTAGTCGTCCATACCCGCGAGGGATTCCGAGTCTTTCACAAAGGCACTGGACGTCCTCCGTGAGGATTCTCCTGTTGCTCGCGCCTATATCGACAAAAGCCTAGAAAGCCATTTACCCTAATGGAATGTACCGTACGTCGGCCACTTCCGATCTGCTTCGTGTCAGCCTCTTTGCGCTGCTGGCCATAGTTTCGTTGGTGCGTCCGATGTTGAACCTGATGGGTGACCTACACTCCACAGATCACGCGATCGTTGAAGCCGCTGAGCATGGCCATCACCACCCTGGCGAGCCTGATTCGGATTCCGATCCTGAGCATGCCAAGGGGCCGCATGCCCTGCTCCACTCGGTTGACGCCAATGGTGCAATCAACCTCTGCAACCACAGTCACTGGACTCCATCAGGTGTTCCAGATACCACGGTCCCGCCTCTAGACGTCTATTGGCGTCCTTCGCAACAACCCTCTACACCCTTCAGACCTCCAATCGTTTGACGAATCCGGCCGCCTTATAGCGGCCTGACAGTGCTGGTCGCAATTTGCGGCCGGCTGCGCTATTCGTCGAACAATCGGAGAAGATCCCGTGAATTTGCGTTGCATGTGGGTACTGACTTTGGTCGGTACCTGCAGCGTTGCCCCGTGCGGCTTCGCTGCTGAACCTTTGCGCCTGGAGGAAGCCGTTGCCCGCGCTCTCCTGGCGAATCCCACAATCCAAGCCGAAGTCGCCCGCCTGGAGGCGGTACGTAATCGTGCAAACCGAGAGGCCCTTCCCGCTACCTATGTAGTGGGAGCCGATTTCGAAAACGTTGCCGGTACCGGCGGGCTGAGCGGTGTTGACTCAGCTGAAACCACCTTGCGCATTGGACGCGTCCTCGAGTTGGGTGGGAAGCGTGATGCCCGCGCCGCATTGGGTGATGCAGAGATCAACCTTCAGCGAGGCGCTGAAGGCGTGGCCAAACTCGACATCACCAATAGCACTACGCAGAGATTCATTCAGGCCGCTGTCGCTCAGGAGCACGTGGAGAACGCCGAAGAACGGGTTCGCCACGCGAACAGCACGCGTCGAGAAGTTGCCAGGTGGGTGCAGGCAGCACGTAATCCGGACTCCGACCTTCGGGCCGCAGAGATTACATTGGCCGATGCCGAACTGAAGCACGAGCTGGCGCTTCAAGCCCTTCAGGGAGCCAAGGCACGCCTTGCTGCCAGCTGGGGAGCCCTCACCCCGGACTTCGATACCGTTATCGCGGATCTGGACACCCTGCCCCCACTCGCGGATTTCGGAATCTTGGCCGGCCGCCTGCCGCAGACACCGCAACAGCGTCTTGCGCAGCTCGAAACAGAGTCTATTGCGGCTCGTCGTCGGATTGCAGTTGCGAGTGGAAAGCCTGATGTGAACGTCAGTCTTGGCGTTCGTCGTTTGGAAGCTACGGGTGATCAGGGGCTGGTGATGTCCTTCTCCCTGCCACTTGGAAGCCAACGCCGCGCGTCCTACTCCGTTGCTGAAGCCGATGCGGATCTGGCTGCTGTGCATGCTCGCGCCCAAGTCACAGGTTTGGAACAACGCCAGCAATTGTTCGATCGCTATCAGTTGATGCAGCAAGCCCGCTCGGAAGTGGAAGCGCTTCGCGCCCGGATGCTACCCAAAGCGCAGGAGGCGATCAGCCTGACGCGCCGTGGCTTTGAAGCCGGTCGATTCTCTTTCCTGGCGCTTGCGCAAGCCGAGAAGACCCTGTTCGACCTGCGCGAACGCGAGGTCGAAGCGGCCGCTCGCTATTACACCCTTCTGGTCGAGGTTGAACGCCTGACCGCTCAATTTCCGGATGCCTCCCAATGAAGCGTTATGCATTCCTGATCCTGCTACCGCTGATGCTCGCCGCCTGTGGCGACAAGCCGAACGCTGTACCTGCTGCAGAGGACGGCTCGGTAGCTGCCGGCGCCGACTATGAGCGCGGCCCTCATCGTGGCCGAATGCTGCGCGATGGCAACGTCGCCATCGAGGTGACGGTGTACGAAACCAACACGCCGCCGCACTTCCGCCTGTATGCATACCGGGACGATAAACCGATCGCCCCGGGTGAGGTAACCGCCAGTATGGAGGTCGCGCGACTCGACGGCGAGGTCAACGCCTTCGCCTTCAAGGTGGTGAAAGACTATCTAGCCGCGAGTGCCGAGGTTGTGGAGCCGCATTCGTTCGACGTGAAGGTCAATGCCACGCTCGGCGGAAAAGCCCATAACTGGACCTACGCGTCCTATGAAGGTCGAACCACCATTGATGCTGAAGCGGCAAAGGATGCCGGCGTTGTCATTGAGACCTCAGGTCCAGCAACGATTCGTGACACCGGTCAATTGATGGGAACGGTCGCGCTGAATGAGAACCGTCTTGCTGCAATCAAAGCAAGGTTCCCGGGAATCGTTCGTGCGGTGCAGGTTCAACTGGGCGACCACGTTGCACACGGGCAAACCCTGGCGACGATCGAGGGCAACGAGAGCATGCGTACCTACGCCGTGACCGCCCCGTTTGATGGCGTCGTGCTGACGCGTACAACCAACGTGGGCGATGTGGCTGCCGACAATACCTTGATCGAAATAGCCAACCTGGGCGAGGTATGGGTGGATCTGCGGGCCATCGGCACCGACGCCGAGCGCTTGGCGGTCGGCCAGGCTGTACTGGTTCGCTCGGCGACCGGCGAGACCACCGTGGAATCCACCATTGCCTCCCTGCTGCCAGTGGCATCCAGCGGGCAGAGCGTGGTCGCCCGCTTGAGTCTGCCCAACCCGGATGGCCGTTGGCGGCCTGGAATGACGGTCGCAGCCGAAGTGACGTTGTCTTCCGAAGAAGTGCCGCTTGCGGTGAAGGAGTCCGGCCTACAGCGATTTCGCGATTTCACCGTCGTGTTTGCGCAGGTGAAGGACACCTACGAGGTACGCATGCTTGAGCTGGGTCGCAGGGACGGCGAGTACGTCGAGGTACTGGGCGGGCTGAAGCCCGGGACACCCTACGTCGCAGAGCAAAGCTACTTGATCCGCGCAGACATCGAAAAGTCCGGCGCCAGCCACGACCACTAAGGAACGGCCATGCTCGAACGAATCATACGAGCGTCGATCGCTCACAGGTGGCTGGTGCTACTCCTTGTGCTTGGGCTGTGCGGCCTTGGCATCTGGAACTACAACCGGCTCCCCATCGATGCTGTGCCAGACATCACCAACGTCCAGGTGCAGGTCAACACCGAAGCACCCGGCTACTCGCCATTGGAGGCAGAACAGCGCGTCACGTTCCCTGTCGAAACAGCATTGGCCGGCCTGGCCAAGCTTGAGTACACCCGTTCGGTTTCCCGCTACGGTCTTTCCCAGGTCACGGTGGTGTTTGAGGATGGAACCGATATCTACTTCGCCCGTCAGCAGGTCGCAGAACGCCTGCAACAGGCGGCCTCTGCCCTGCCCTCTGGCTTGAAACCTTCGCTGGGACCGGTTGCCACCGGCCTGGGCGAAATCTTCATGTACACGGTCGAAGCGGAGCCCGGTGCAGAAGACACCTGGACACCCATGGCACTACGCACACTGCAGGACTGGGTCGTGCGCCCGCAGATGCGCCACCTCAAGGGAGTCACCGAGGTCAACACCGTTGGCGGGTATGTTCGCCAATTCCACGTCACCCCTGACCCCTCGAAGCTTCAGGCCTACGGTCTGACCATGCAGGACGTTCTTGATGCAGTAGATCGCAGCAATGCCAACGTCGGTGCCGGCTATATCGAACGATCAGGCGAGCAGTACCTGATCCGTGTGCCCGGCCAGGTGGCGGACATCGCCGGACTTCGGAAAATTGTGGTGGCCACACGCGACGGACTTCCGTTGCGCGTAGGCGATGTTGCCGAAGTGCTTGAGGGCAGCGAACTCCGTACGGGTGCCGCTACCAAGGATGGCAAGGAAGTGGTGCTTGGCACCGTGTTCATGCTGATCGGGGAAAACAGCCGGGAAGTCGCACAGCGAAGCGCTGCGAAGCTCATAGAAATTGACAAGACACTGCCTGAGGGGGTTCGTGTACACGCTGTATACGACCGCACTGAACTGGTTGACCGCACCATCGAAACCGTTCGCAAGAACCTGCTGGAAGGTGCCCTGCTCGTCATCGCTGTGCTGTTCCTGCTGCTAGGGAACTTGCGCGCAGCGTTGATCACCGCCGCGGTGATCCCGTTGACCATGTTGTTGACGATCAATGGAATGGTGCAGAACCGCGTCTCGGCGAACCTGATGAGCCTGGGTGCGTTGGACTTCGGCCTGATCGTTGATGGTGCAGTAATCATCGTGGAGAACTGCCTGCGTCGTTTCGGCGAGCAACAGCATGCATTGGGACGCCTTCTCACCCGCCAAGAGCGATTTGAGCTTGCTGCTAGTGCGAGCGCTGAAGTGATCAAGCCAAGCTTGTTCGGCTTGTTCATCATCGCCGCCGTCTACATCCCGATCTTCGCCCTGTCCGGGGTGGAAGGAAAGATGTTCCACCCGATGGCGTTGACGGTGATCATCGCGTTAACCGGAGCGATGGCGCTATCGCTGACGTTCGTGCCGGCGGCAGTGGCCCAGTTCGTGACCGGGAAGGTCTCGGAGAAGGAAACCCGAGCGATGCGTGAGGCAAGCCGTTTCTACGGTCCCTTGCTGGACAAGGTCATGTCTGCACGCAAGTTGGTGGTGGCGGCTGCAGTTGTTCTCATTGTTCTCTCAGGCGCACTAGCGACCCGTCTGGGCACTGAGTTCATCCCGAACCTGGATGAGGGTGATATCGCTCTGCATGCCCTGCGTATTCCAGGCACGAGCCTGACCCAAGCGATTGGCATGCAGCGGCAACTGGAAGCTCGGATCAAGGAGTTCCCGGAGGTGGATGAAGTTGTAGCCAAGATCGGTACCGCCGAGGTGGCCACCGATCCGATGCCGCCTTCGGTGGCTGACACCTTCATCATGTTGAAGGACCGCAGCGAATGGCCAAACCCACGTAAACCCAAGGCTGAACTCATTGCCGAGCTGGAAAAGGCCGTGCGCGCCATTCCCGGCAACAACTATGAGTTCACCCAGCCGGTTCAGATGCGCATGAACGAGCTCATTGCGGGTGTTCGCGCCGAGGTGGCGATCAAGCTGTATGGCGATGATCTGGACCAGCTGGCAGCCATCGGTGGGCAGATCGAGAAGGTTGCCAGCAGCATCGAGGGCAATGCCGACGTGAAGCTGGAACAAGTCACCGGCCTGCCCCTGATGACCATCACGCCCGATCTGGATGCCTTGGCCCGCTATGGCGTATCGATCGACGCCGTGCAGAAAACGATCTCCATGGCATTGGGTGGCGAAACAGCCGGCCAAGTGTTCGAGGGGGATCGCCGCTTCGACATCGTGGTTCGCCTGCCCGAGAGCATGCGCGAAAACCCGAGGACCTTGGCGTCACTACCCGTCGCGTTGCCAGTTAGTGAGGAAGCGGCACGTGGCTATGTGCCGCTGGGCCAACTGGCCAAGGTGGAAGTCGCCCCAGGTCCGAATCAGGTCAGCCGGGAGAACGGCAAGCGACGGGTGGTCATCACCAGCAATGTTCGCGGTCGGGATCTTGGCTCGTTCGTGGAGGAGCTGCGCGAACGCGTGGGTACGGAGGTGGCGATGCCAGAGGGCTACTGGGTGGAGTATGGCGGCACGTTCGAGCAGCTGATCTCTGCCAGCAAGCGCCTTTCGGTCGTGGTGCCGGTCGTGCTGGTGCTCATCTTTGGCCTGCTGTTCATGGCCTTCGGCTCGGGCAAGGATGCCGCGATCGTCTTCAGCGGTGTGCCATTGGCACTCACAGGCGGCGGACTGGCACTGGCAATGCGGGGAATCCCGCTATCCATCTCAGCGGGCGTTGGCTTCATCGCTCTATCCGGCGTCGCGGTGCTCAACGGCTTGGTGATGATCAGCTTCATCAAAAAGTTGCGCGAGGACGGCGCCTCTCTGGAACACGCCGTACATGAGGGGGCGATTACCCGCTTGCGGCCGGTGCTGATGACGGCGCTGGTGGCCAGCCTTGGATTCCTGCCCATGGCCCTGAACGTCGGCGCTGGCGCAGAAGTGCAGCGCCCGCTGGCCACAGTCGTTATTGGCGGAATCGTGTCATCCACTTTGCTGACCCTGCTGGTGCTACCGGCGCTCTATCGCCTCATCCATCGCGATGGGGACCTCAACAACACGGAGCGCGCATGAGCGCTCCTTCAATTCCGAAAGTAAAGGAGAGTTTCTTGCGCAACATCAAGCTACCTGCGGCCGCACTCGCAGGCCTTGCGCTGCTGACCACAACAGCAGCTGCGGTGGCCCATGGCGTCAGCGAGGGGGACGCCGCCTTCCTCGAAGAAAGTTCCGGCCGCAATCTGCTGGCATTCACCTATCTGGGTGCCAAGCACATGTTCACCGGATACGACCACATCCTGTTCCTGCTGGGGGTGGTGTTCTTCCTGTACCGCATGAAGGATGTGGGCATCTACGTCACGCTCTTTGCCATAGGGCACAGCATCACGCTGCTGCTCGGCGTGTTGGGCGGCTTCCACGTCAATCCATACATTGTGGACGCCCTCATCGGCTTTTCTGTTGTCTACAAGGCGTTAGACAACATGGGTGCTTTCCGGCGTTGGTTCGGCTTTCAGCCCAACACGAAGGCTGCAGTGATGATTTTTGGTCTGTTCCACGGCCTCGGCCTTGCCACCAAGCTGCAGGACTTTTCACTGTCCCCGGAAGGTCTCGTCGCCAACATGTTGGCGTTCAACGTTGGCGTGGAGATCGGCCAGATCCTTGCTCTGGCGCTCATCCTGATCGTCATGGGCTTCTGGCGCCGCTCGCCGATGTTTGCCCGCCAAGCCTTTGGTGCCAACGCCGTGTTGATGACCGCTGGTTTCCTGCTCATCGGCTACCAGCTCACCGGCTACTTCGTTTCCTGATCGAGATAATTCAATGTCCATTACTGCAAATCAGCCTCTTCCCAGCACCGGCCGCCTGGTCCGCGCCACCTTCATCGCCGCAGCCGTAGCATCTGTGCTGCTGGTCACTACCGTCATGCCTGCCGAGTACGGCATTGACCCGACCGGTGTCGGTCGGGCGTTGGGCCTGACCAAGCTGGCCGAGACTACTGAGGACAATGCGCCAGATGCCGCGGCTCCGGTCACGGGTTCCAACAACCAGGCCAACCAGACCTTGGCCGAAAAAGCCAAAGCCGCTTTTGGTGAGAACAAGGGGCAGACGTTGGATGCCGCTGCAAACTCACTTACCGCAGGTCCAATGCGTACAGACGCACTTACCGTGACATTGGAGCCGGGCAAGGGCGCTGAAGTAAAAGCACATCTTAAGCAGGGTGCCGGCGCTATCTACCGCTGGAAAGCTACCGGCGACGTGGCGGTGGATATGCACGGTGAGCGCCCGGAGGTGAAGGGCGCTTGGACCAGTTATTCAGTCGAGGCCGCGCAGACCCAAGCCGAAGGCACTTTCATTGCCCCCTTCGATGGGACGCACGGCTGGTACTGGCAGAACCGTGGCACCACACCGGTGGACGTTTCGGTCGAAGTCGTCGGTTTCCAAGCTGACCTGTATCGCCCTTGATCTCCCTACACTTGATTTCAACCCGCGGTGTGTACACCGCATTTTCCGGAGTGTTACCCATGAAGATCCGCAATGTTCTCGTAGCTTGCTTCCTCGCAGCAGCCTCCACCTCCGGAGCTGCAGTCGCGCATGACCCTGCCCTGCATGAGTCCACCCCGGCTCCCGCAGCGGTAGTGAAGAAGCCCAAGCCCACCACCTGCGAGCAGTTGGCTGATGCATCCAAGTATGACGTCAATCACAATGACTCGGCCACCAAGGCGCTGAAGACCTCCTGTGATGCTCAGAAGGCGGGTGCGGCAAAGAAGTAATCTGTTTGAAAGAGCGAGCGGGACCCAACTGGTCCCGCTCTATCTCCTTGCATGCACTTCTCGAGATTCCTTCCATGATCGACGTTCTGAAGAACTCAAGCTTCCGGAACCTGTTTGCCGCCCAGGTCGTAGCTCTGGTGGGCACAGGCCTGGCTACGGTTGCATTGGCCTTGTTGGCCTACGACCTGGCCGGTGCCGAAGCTGGCGCCGTGCTGGGGACAGCACTGGCGATCAAGATGATCGTCTATGTGACACTCGCCCCAGTCTCAGCGGCCGTAGTACCTCCAGCATTGCGAAAGACCGTCTTGATCGCACTTGACCTGGCCCGAGCCGCGGCTGCTCTTACCCTGCCGTTCGTCACCGAAATCTGGCAGGTCTACATCCTGATTGCACTGTTGCAATCCGCCTCCGCATGTTTCACTCCCCTTTTCCAGTCACTCATTCCAGAGATTCTCAAGGATGAGAAGGACTACACCAAGGCACTATCGCTCTCCCGCTTGGCGTATGACCTTGAAAGTCTGTTGAGCCCTGCGTTGGCTGCGGCGTTGCTTACTCTGATCAGTTTCCATGGGTTATTTGCCGGGACTTCTGTTGGCTTCGTACTCTCCGCGATACTAGTTTTCTCAACCGTCTTTCCCTTGATCGCGGACAAGCGAGGAAATGAGGGACCGTACACGCGAGCCATTCGAGGAATGCGCATCTACCTGCACACACCGCGTCTGCGTGGTTTGCTGGCGCTAAACTTGGTCGCTGCTGCGGGCGGATCGCTGGTATTCGTCAATACCGTGGTTGTGGTGCGCAGCGTCCTTCATGGCGGTGAGCGTGAAGTGGCCTGGGCCCTGGCTGCGTTCGGTATCGGGTCGATGACGATCGCCATGCTTCTACCGAAAATCCTGGGAAAAATCTCGGACCGACTGGTCATGCTCGCAGCAGCTGGCCTGATGTGCACAGTACTAGCGGGCCTGCTCGGCACCTGGATTGGATTGAACGGAGTCGTCACCTGGGCCGTAGTCATTCCAGGCTGGGTACTTCTCGGGATGGCTTATGCAGGACTTGTCACCCCCGGAGGTCGCTTGCTTCGCCGTTCCGCTGATTCTGCTGATCTACCATTTTTGTTCGCTGCGCAGTTTTCGCTGTCTCATGTTTGCTGGCTAATCGCATATCCACTTGCTGGCATGGTTGGAGCTCGCTGGGGAATCCCCGTGGCGATCAGCGCGCTGACCGGCCTGGCTGTTTCCGGGCTGATCGCTGCCTGGTATTCGTGGCCGCAACTTGATCCTGATGAGATAGAACATCGTCACGATGATCTACCAGGCGAACACCCACATTTGACGAATCTGGACGGGAACGAAAAGACGCATTCACATCGATTCGTCATCGATGAACTGCACCGTCGATGGCCATCATGATGAACGCACGCCGGTGCCACATAGCGCTTACGTCTTGGATGGCTAGCGACTTCAGGCAGTTGGAATAAGCTAGCGGCCGGCATATGCCCAGAGGGATTTGCTACCGCTGTCGTGCGAACTCTAGATCTCGAGAGAGGGTCTCGCGCACTGGGCAGCTATCAGCAACAGCCTCCAACTTAATGCGCTCTGCGTCACTGATGTCACCGACAATTTCGATTTCGTAGTTGAAGCATGTTCTCGTCTGATCAGGCTTGCTGATCCACACCGTTGTGGAAACGTGATCAAGCGCTATCGAATGCTGATCGGCGTACATCCGGATCGCCATGTTGATGCAGGTGGCGAAGGCTGCCTCCAGCAACTGATGGGCGCCGAATCCAGCTCCGCTTCCACCTTTCGCGGCGGGTGCATCGCAGACAATAACCTGGGTCTCGTTGCTGACTTCTGATTGGTAAGGAGCCGGTAAGCTGTTGACCGTGATCATCAAAACACCTCTCTACAGCATATTTCAGTAACGTCGTGCGACAGACTATCTCGCGTCTATCAGGCCTGGGGGGCCGATACGCCAGATCTAGTCTGTGACGACCTCGAGTCCCGCTGCCTTCCACTCGGGAAACCCCTCCTCCAAACGACGAATGCGGTAACCCTTCATCCGCAATGCGGACACGACCTCGAACGACATCACGCAGTACGGGCCTCGGCAGTAGGCGATGATCTCCTGATCCTTGGGCAGCTCCGCCAGACGGTCCTCCAGTGCCTCGATAGGCATGCTGACGGCTCCAGGTAGATGGCCGAGCGCGAACTCAGCTTCTGGACGCACGTCAAGCACGGTGACCATCCCGCTATGCATCCTCGTGATCAGCTCCTCCCGAGACACCGGCTCCAGTGCGTCGCGGGCGTCGAAATAGTCTCGAACGATTCGATCAACTTCCGCGACATTGCGTTCAGCGAGATGGCGCAGCGTTTGAAGGACGGACACTACTTCAGCATCGCCGGCCAAACGATAGAAGACCTGCTTACCTCGACGCTCGGCGTCCACCAAACGGGCACGACGTAGAAGCTGCAAATGGCGGGACGTGTTGGCAACACTCATACCCGTCAATTCCGCTAGAAGGTCGACACTACGGCGGCCTTGGGCAAGGTGCTCGAGCAGTTCGAGACGGTTGGCGTGCCCGAGTGCCTGAGCCACTTCGGCCAAATGCTCGTAGATCTCGTGCTTCGGAGTGCTTGACATTCCCTACCCCTCCAAACAATCATTCAATTCATTGATTGAATGATGCCATTGTACAAAGAGGGTGGCAAGCCATGGTCCTTGGACAGCACCTGCGAGCAAACCTGGCGTGTCGCTTGCGCGGCAAGCGCGTGGCCGCGCCCGGTTTCGAAAGGCATCACAGCATGGCTACCAGTGCCGTTAACGCCGGTCATCCGGAAGCTGAAGCGATATGAGTACGACGTCGGTGGCGGTTCCCGTTCGGCTTGGCCTCAAGGAGAACTGGCGGCAGTTTTCTTTGCTTGTACTGATCAATGCGTTTGTTGGTGGCATGGTTGGTATCGAGCGCACCGTCGTGCCGTTGATTGGCACAGAAGAATTCCGCGTCGCGTCGACCACGCTGGTCACCTCCTTCATCGTCAGCTTTGGCCTGGTCAAGGCGTTCGCCAACCTGATCTCCGGTCACCTTGCGGACACTTGGGGTCGCAAGCGCGTTCTGATTCTTGGTTGGCTATTGGGCTTGCCTGTGCCCTTCATGATCATCGCTGCACCCACCTGGGAATGGATTATTGCCGCGAACGTGTTTCTTGGCTTGAGCCAAGGATTTGCATGGTCGATGACGGTGATCATGAAGATCGACCTTGTTGGGCCGAAGGGACGCGGATTGGCGGTTGGCTTGAACGAGTTCGCAGGCTATCTGGCCGTTGGCATTACCGCCTTCCTCACTGGCTATCTCGCCAGCCGCTATGGCCTGCGTCCGGCACCAATCTACCTCGGTGTCATCTATGCGATCACAGGCACGCTGCTGTCGATTCTCGTTGTTCGAGACACTCGCGGTCACGTACATGCGGAAGCGGCCGCCACTGAGACCAACTCGCCAACATTGAGCTTTCGGCAAGTATTCGCGCTTACGTCGTTCAAGGATCGGAACCTGTTCGCCGCATCGCAAGCCGGACTGGTGAACAACCTCAACGATGGCATGAGCTGGGGCATATTCCCGCTTTTCTTCACCACACTGGGTTTGGGTGTGGAGCGTATCGGGCTTCTGAAGGCTATTTATCCAATCGTCTGGGGCGCAGGCCAGGTTGTGACTGGGCCACTGAGTGATCGCTGGGGACGCAAGGGCCTGATCGTAGCCGGCATGTGGGTGCAGGCAGTAGGTCTGGTGCTGACGGCCGCTACCGGGCAATTTCGGTGGTGGTTCGTCGCCAGCGTGCTACTGGGCCTTGGCACGGCCATGGTCTACCCGAGCCTGATTGCAGCAGTATCCGATGCCTCTGCCCCCTCCTGGAGGGCGCGATCGCTTAGTGTCTATCGCTTCTGGCGTGACATGGGCTACGCGATCGGCGCGCTGTCGGCAGGACTCATTGCTGATCGTTTTGGTTTCGCGACAGCGATCTACTCAATTGCAGTGTTGACCTTCCTGTCTGGCCTGGTGGTGGCTTTCGCAATGCGCGAAAACTCTGCTGGCCGTGAAGCTGTTACATCCATAACTACGGGTGAGCCATGAATGTTCTTTTCATCATCAATGATCCACCCTACGGCACAGAGCGCATGTACAACGCCCTTCGACTCGCCGGGTCAATCCTGAAGAGTGGGAAATCCACAGTGAATGTTTTCCTGATGGCCGATGCAGTACTTGGAGCGAAAGCGGGGCAGAAGACGCCTAACGGGTACTACAACATCGAGCGCATGGTCCGCCAGGTTGTGATGGCACGTGGTGAGGTTCTGCTTTGCGGTACATGCATGGATGCCAGGGGGATCACTGACAATGAAGTCATGCAAGACGCTCGACGCAGCACGATGGAGGAGCTGACAACCGCCACCCTTGCCGCAGACAAGGTCTTGGTGTTCTGACGTGCCTCAGATGCATCTCGATTACGACGCCACCACATCAGCTGCCTCTTCCGTTGAAGCAACGAGAAATCGCCACGCATTGACATCCGAATCCGTCTATTTTGCACGAGCATAAGTACGCACACATGAAGAACCACGCACACCGCCAAGTGCTGATCCTGGCTAGTGCCCAGGCCTTGTTCCAGATCGTTTCCGTGATGGTGATGACGATCGGTGGGCTGGCCGGCGCACAATTGGCTGATTCGCCCAAGTGGGCAACGCTTCCGATCGCCACCATGTTCCTCGGAACGGCCATCGTGACCTTTCCGGCCTCGATGTGGATGGCTCGCGTCGGACGCAGAACCGGCTTTCTGTGCGGAACTGCGATGGGCCTCGTTGGAGGCCTTATCGCGGCTTTCGGCATCTGGAAGCAATCGTTGCCGATTCTGGTGTTCGGTACCTTCTTCATTGGTGCCTATCAAGCCTTTGCGCAGTTCTATCGTTTCGCCGCCGGCGAAGTGGCTGATGATGCATTTCGACCGCGCGCGATATCTTTGGTACTGGCCGGCGGCATCGTCGCAGCTTTGGTAGGACCGACGCTCGCTCGTGCTGGCGGACCACTATTGGCGCCCGAGTACCTGGGTTCGTTCCTGATTCTGGCGGTTGTATCCGTGGTAGCGAGCGGCGTCCTGCTCGGCTTGAGGATTCCCCCTGCTGTGGGCCACCTCATAGAGCCAGAGAACAGGCGACCCTTGCGTAAGATCGTGCTGCAGCCCACCTATCTGGTGGCTTTGTTTGGTGCGGCGACTGGCTACGGCATCATGATCCTCGCAATGACCGCTACGCCCATTGCGATGATCCACCACCATCATGAGCTGGCGAACGCAGCTACCGTTATCCAATTGCATACGTTGGGTATGTTCCTGCCCTCTTTCTTTACAGGCTCGTTGATCGCCCGATTCGGTACAGTTCCGATCATGCTCGCCGGCGCGGTAATTTTCATTGGCCATGTCCTCACGACGTTGACAGGAACAAGTTTCGGTTCCTTTGCGACCGCATTGGTCCTCCTCGGCGTGGGTTGGAACTTCATGTACGTCGGAGGCACCACCCTGCTGACCAGCACCTACACAGTCGCCGAAAAAGCGCGAGCGCAGGCCGTCAATGACATGACGATCTTCTTCGTAGGGCTGGCGTGCTCGTTCAGTGCCGGTGGGCTGCTCGACGCAATGGGCTGGCAGAGAATGAATCTTGTTCTGCTTCCCTGGTTGCTCATGGTCGTCGCTGCGCTCAGCTGGCTTGGATTGAGGCAGAGACGCACGGCCGTTGCAGAGTCCGCATAGTGTTGCCGCGTGTGAAGTGGATACGCGAGGTTCGTGTAGACCAAATGGATCAAGCACCGCCTCGGGATAGTGGGACGGAATGCCGCAGCAGTCTCCCAGGACCTGCGATAGGACGATGATCTACCGTAACCAGCTGTGGAAGCCTGCTTCTAGGCAGGCTTCCACACTTCTATACAGTTCGTCGATCAATCGCGTCCTCGATGAACCCAGCGATAGAGCACTGGCAGAACCATCAGGGTCAGCAACGTGGACGACACAATGCCGCCGATCACCACGGTCGCCAACGGCCTTTGCACCTCCGACCCTGGTCCGACATTGAGTGCCATTGGAACAAAGCCCAATGACGCCACCAATGCCGTCATCAGCACCGGACGCAGTCTGCTGAGCGCACCTTGCCGCACGGCCTGATCTAGGCCCACCCCGCGGTGGCGAAGATCACGGATGAAGCTGATCATTACCAGTCCATTCAAGACAGCTACGCCTGACAGGGCAATAAAGCCGATGCCTGCGGAGATCGAAAGCGGGATATCGCGCAGCACAAGCAGCAGCACGCCACCGGTCAGTGCCAGCGGCACTCCACTGAACACAACCATGGCGTCCTTGAAGGACCCAATGGCCCAATACAGCAGTGCAACGATCAACACCAAGGTGACCGGCACTACGATCGCGAGGCGCTGGCTGGCCGACGCGAGTTGCTCGAAGCTTCCGCCAAACTCGATCCAGTAGCCCGTCGGCACCTTTACCTGTGCATCGAGCGAGGTGCGAAGCTCGTCCACGAAGCTCCCCAGATCGCGATCACGAACGTTGGCGGTCACGACCATACGACGCTTTCCGTTCTCGCGATTGATCTGATTGGCGCCCTCGCTCATCTCGATGCGTGCGACTGCCGACAACGGTACGCTTCGGGCCGCGCTGGGAGACTTACCTGCACCTGCCTCCGCGTCGATAGGGAGTGCAATTGGCAACCGCGCCAATGCATCTGGATCCTGCCGTAGAGGTTCGGGCAGACGAACCACGATGTCGAACCGTCGATCACCCTCGAATATCTGCCCCGCAACTTCACCCCCAACTGCCGTTGCGACAACCCGTTGGACATCCTCTGGGGTAAGACCCAGGCGATTCAGGGCGGCACGGTCAGGGATGACGGACAGGAACGGCAACCCGCTCGCCTGCTCCATCCGCACATCAGAGGCACCCTGCACTGTCTTGACCACGGCCTCGATGGATTTGCCGGTACGCGCCAGCACCTCCAGGTCATCGCCGTACAGATTGATTGCCACATCTGCACGAACACCGGAGATGAGCTCGTTCATCCGCATCTGGATCGGCTGGGTGAACTCATAGTTGTTGCCAGGCACGCGTGCAACGACTGCTTCAATATCCTCTACAAGCACTGTCTTGGTCTTACGTGGATCAGGCCATTGCGAACGCGGCTTGATCATCACAAGCGTGTCAGCCACAGACGGCGGCATCGGGTCTGATGCTACCTCCGCAGTGCCCACCTTTGAGAAGACCCGCTCGACCTCCGGAACTTCGAGAAGTCGCGTCTCCAGAATTTTCTGCATCTGCACGGATTGCGTAAGACTGGTGCCGGGAATGCGCATGGTTCCGATCGTGATGTCGCCTTCATCCAGACTGGGGACGAACTCGCTGCCCATCCGCGATGCGATCACACCGCTACCTGCAACCAGCAGGATAGCCAAGCCACCTACAATCCGCGCATGTCGGAAGCTGGTATCAAGAAGCGGTTCATAGCGCCTGCGCATCCAGGACATCAGGCGATTCTCTTTTTCCTGGACGCGTCCTCCGAGCATGAGTGCGATGGCTGCGGGCACGAAGGTGAGCGCCAGCACCATCGCACCGGTCAGCGCCAGAACAACGGTAATTGCCATCGGGTGGAACATCTTCCCTTCGACGCCGGTGAGGGCAAAGATTGGAAGGTAGACAGCAGTGATGATGCCGAGCCCGAACAGGCTTGGACGGATAACTTCCGCGGTAGCAGCGGCAGTCAACTCGAAGCGCTCTTCAAGCGAAAGCGTCCTGCCGAGCTCGTGCTGACGTTCGGCGAAACGGCGCAGGCAGTTCTCGATGATGATTACCGCACCGTCCACGATCAAACCGAAGTCCAATGCTCCCAAGCTCATCAGATTGGCTGAGACGCCGCCACGCGCCATGCCGGTCAGCGTGAACAGCATGGCAAGCGGGATGACCAGCGCCGTGATGAGCGCTGCACGGAAGTTCCCAAGCAACAGGAAGAGGATGACGATGACAAGCAGTGCGCCTTCCGTCAGGTTCTTGGCAACCGTCGTGATGGTCCGGTCCACCAGCAAGGTCCGGTCATAGACAGGTGTCACCGTGACGCCTGCAGGCAGGCTACGGGAGGCCTCCTCCAACCGTTTGGCGACCGCTTGCGAGACCTCACGGCTGTTCGAGCCCATCAGCATGATGGCGGTGCCCAGAACCACTTCATGGCCATTCTGTGAAGCCGCACCACTGCGCAGCTCCTGCCCTTCACCGACTGTGGCTACATCGCGGACCCGGATCGAAACCCCCTCGCGACGCGTAACCAGGATGTCGCCGATCTGCCCGGGGTCTGCCTGAGCCGGGACCCGCACCAGATACTGCTGACCGCTGCGTTCAATGTAGCCGGCACCTATGTTCTGGTTGGCTGCCTGCAGAGAACGAACCACGTCTTCCAGCGTCAGATTCAACGCACGCAGACGAGCGGGATCAGGCGTGACGTGGAACTCACGCTTGAAGCCACCTAGGGTGTTCACCTCGGCAACACCGGGAACATTTCGCAGCTGGGGACGGATCACCCAGTCCTGCAGGGTCCGCAGGTCCGTGGCGTTGTAAGGACTACCATCGGGCTTACGCGCTTTGGGGTCAGCGTCGATCGTGTATGAAAAAATCTCCCCCATTCCCGTGGCGATAGGCCCGAGCATGGGCTCCATTCCCTGGGGAATCTGCGACTTGGCTTGCTGCAAGCGCTCAGCGACCTGCTGGCGGGCGAAGTAGATGTCGGTGCCGTCCTTGAACACCACCGTGATCTGGGAAAGACCGTAGCGTGAGAACGAGCGGAACGACTCCATCTTCGGCAGGCCGGCCATCGCCGTTTCGACCGGGAAGGTTATGCGTTGCTCAACCTCCAGCGGGGAATAGCCAGGAGCAGCGGTGTTTATCTGCACCTGGACATTGGTGATATCGGGCGTCACGTCGATGGGCAGGTGGCGGAAACTCCAGACCCCAACGGCAACGAGTACAAGTGTCAATGCCATGACCAGCCAGCGGTGGCTGATGGAGGCCCGGATCAAACGTTCCAGCATTCGGGAATCCTCAGTGGTCATGGCCAGCCGCCGACTTCTCGATATCTGCCTTGATCAGGTAGCTCTGTTCCACCACGACCTCGTCACCGGCAGCAACACCTTCGAGTACCTGTACATGCGTCGCGTCGCGCTTTCCCAGCGTCACCGGATGAGAGGTGTAGGTATCTCCAGTGCGAACAAAGACAGCGTCGCGTCCATCCATGCTTTGCACTGCAGATTGCGGAACGACCAGGTCGGCGTTCTCACTTGCAGTGGTGATCCTGACGTTTACTCCCGCACCGGGCCGCCAGTTGCTGGCCGGGTTCTCCAGGACCGCCCTCCCCACCACACTCTGGCTGGCAATCGCTGTCCCGGGAAGAATGCGCTGCAAGCGGCCAACCGAAGGCTCACCGCCATAGAGGTCGACCACTTCGATCTCATCTCCAGGCCGCAGTGATGCGGCTTCTGCACCGAATACGTGCACATCGACCCACACCTGTGAAAGATCGGCTATCTCGAACAGCACCTGCCCTTCCGCAGCGCCCCCACCCACCTGAGCCGCGCGTGTCACCACCACCCCACTACGCGGTGCGTTGATGCTGTAGGCACTCAAGCTCAGGTTGCTGTCGACCGTCGCCAGCACCTGACCCGCCTTTACGTTGTCGCCCACGTTGGCCATCAGCGCTCGCACCGTGCCGGGAAACCTTGCCGTGACCTGCGACTGGGCGCTGTCGCCAGCGATGATCATCCCCTGCACTTCGAGTTGGGTGCGAATTGCGCCGGGCGCAACAGCCGCGACCTCAACCCCGTTGTCCTTGGCGTCCTGCGCGGAGATGGTGGTGTTCTCAAGTGCACCATCTTCGTGATCGTCAGCATGAGCTTCCGTGTGTCCCTCCTCGTGGCTGCCGGAGTCTTCTCCTTCCGCATGACCATGGGGGTCGGTTGGCTGCTGGCTGTCCTCGCCTGCCTGTTTGCCACCACAGGCAGCCAGCGCGGAGGCCAGCGTCGCAACCAGCAGCCAGCGGGGAGCATGCGTCATAAGGAGGGTCATGGGGAGGTCGGGTCCTGTGCGGATGAAGGAGATTTCGTGGAATCAATAATTGGTTGGCCGGTCAGGCGCTGCAGTTCGATCAGTGCACTCTGTGCCGCCAGCGCAGCTTGTAGCTGCCGGCGCATGGCTTGTGCCTGCTGGTCCTGCAGTTGCGCCCACTCCAGGTAACTGGTTGCACCCGCTGCCCAAGCTGCCGCTGCAGACTTTTCTGCGCGCGCCAAGCGCGGCAGCACATCACTGCCCAGACGCGCAGCTTCCAACCGCGATGTCTGGTACTCGCCAAACGCCTGTGCTGCGGCAGCGTGCAAGCGGACTTGCAACGCCTCACGCTGCAACGGAATCAGAGCCAGTTCTGCTTCCGCGGCGCGAATGCCCGGAGCCGCGCGAGCACTGCTTCCAAGCCCCAGTGAAATGCCGGCAAACAAGGCGGTGTCGTCACTGTCCTGAAACCGGCGTGCACCGAGCTGCCAACCGATGTCCGCGCGGGACGCAGTGCGGGCCAGCCGCAATTCGGACTCTCGCACCCTTGCCTCTCCCTGCAGGAGCGCCAGTTCAGGCGATCGGGTGAGTTGCTCGGAGAAAGCTGCGAACTCGCCTGCTGCCGGTAATACCAGCGGATCACCAGTCACGTCTCCCGCAGCAGGTGTGGTGCTGTTCCACAAGGCTGAGAGGCTTTGACGCGCGGCCCGTTCGGCCTGAGCTGCACTATCACGGTCAAGCTCTGCTTCGGCCAACGAAGATTGCGCAGTCAGCACGACCGACTCCGGTGCACCACCCGCCTGGTGTCTACGCCGCGCTGCATCCACCGCACGTTGGCGGTGGGTGATATCCAGCTTGGCGATGCGTTGCTGCTGCACGGCCCCAGCGATGACGAGATAGCGGCGTGCCGTCTCTGCCAGTAGATCCAATCGCGCCATCTCGCGCTGGGGAGCAAGTTGGTCGATATTCGCACTCGCCAAAACTCGGCGAGCATCCAGCTTCCCGCCACGCTCCAGCGTACCCGCCAGGCTGACGCTCAATTCGGCTTGATCGGCCCCCTTGTAACTTCCGCTGCCAAGGACGTTTTCCAGTTCCAATCCCGCGGTCATCTACGGGCGTTGAGCGGCGATCTCGGCGCGAGCATCCAGCACACGCCGCTGGCCTTCAATAAGGCGGAGTTCTGGATGCCCTTGAGCGACGCGTTCGATGGCTGCGTCGAGCGTTAGTTGCTGGTTGTTTTCCGCCCACGCTGGCGCACAGACGAGTCCCAGGCAAAGGAAAAACGAGGTTAGACGAGGCTTCATGCCGGTAGATCCAATGAGAAAGTGGGAGATCAGGGAGTGCGCGAGGCCTTCCAGGCAGGCCATGCTTCAGCGATCACGCTGATGGCCGATCGCAGGAACAGCAGGCCGATGACCACGCCGGCAAGAACATCCGGCCAACCCTGGCCCGTCAGCGCAACGCCCCCCGCAGCGACCAGGACCCCCAGATTTGCCGCGACATCGTTGCGCGAGCATTCGAAGGTGCTTTTCATGTTGATGTTCAGCTTGCGGAACCGCCACAGCAGCGCAAGGCAACTGAGGTTTGCGACAAGGGCGACTGCACCGAAGATAAGCATCAGTGAGCTCGACGGCGGCACGCCGTTGATCAGTTTGTTGATGACCTCGATCACGATGAATACGAAGAAGCCAAGGATCAGCAAGCCCTTGGCGAGCGCAGCACCTGCTTCCCAGCGAGCGCCCCGGTTGACTGCCCATAGGCTCAGCCCATAGACAATGGCATCGCCGAGCATATCGACCGCATCCGCCTGCAGTGCGCTGGACCGGGCAATGAGGCCAGCCCCGAACTCAATGAAGAACATCGCCAGATTGATGATCAGCACCGCTATCAGCACCCGCCGTTGAGCGCTATGCAGGGCGAGACTTTCCAACTCTTGGCGCTTGTTTCCACAACAATGGTCCACGGGGGCCTCCGCCGGGGCCCGCCCGGACTTGAAAAACGAATCAGGCGCCTTTATCAACCCTGTAGCTACTACAAGGTCAAGTCATGAATGAATTTTTCACCATTGGCCAATTGGCCCGGCATACGGGAACCAAGGCGGAGACGATCCGGTACTACGAGAAAATCGGGCTACTGGAGGAGCCGCAGCGATCGGAAGGCAACTACCGGCACTATGGAGAGCAGGCACGGCGCAGATTGTCGTTCGTCCGTCGTGCGCGTGAGCTTGGCTTCTCGATCGAGCAGATTCGAGAGTTGATCACCTTTGGCGAGCAACGCGAACACGAGTGCAGTTCCGTGGACGATGTGGTGAAGGCACACATCGCCGAGATCAAACGGAAGGTAGTCGACTTGCTTGCATTGCAGACCGAGCTGCAACGCATGCTCGGGAACTGCCCTGGAGGTCGCGTCGCCGACTGTCGGGTGCTGGAGGCACTGCAACCGGCGACATCAACTGAAGCGAAGCCAAGGCGCTGATGGTGCTGCCAAGCGTCGGGCAGTTGTGATACCCGTGGTAACCCGCCCTAATCCCCGGCCCCGCTCACGTCCGCTTCCGGCCAAAAGCAGACGCAGCGGAAAAGAGAAACGACTGCCCCATACAGCAGGCCAAAATGGCGCCGTGACAAATCGCGACTATGAACTTTACATCGAGACGCTCGGGTTGTGGCTAAACCCGAAATCGTCGGTCTTCGGCGCTCGCGTCCATCCCACCGAGCAGCCTTCCCTCGAACAATGCTGCGACACCGGCAACTACAGGCAATCAGCACCGACACTTTTAAAGATTCTTACTTCATGAGATAGGCCGGCCAGCTATCATTAGCGGTTCACCTATGAAATGGAAGCCAAGGTAAATACATGCTTCACAGTGACAACAACGCTCTCATCCTTGAGAAGCCTACTAGCTGGAAAATGGACTCATCTGTTCAACCGTTGGTCGCGACCACACTGCACCCATCCAATCAGCGGCCAACTGGGAAGTACAACAGCAGCGGTATGCTCCCAAACATGGGCATGTTATTTGATCATCTACTTAGCATGATCAGAAGCGCGCATGAGAACAGACAGTACCAGCCAAGCCCGTTTCCAGCACTTTGGGAGAGAACGTGTACGCGCCTAGAGAAACATAAAAACGCCACCACATATGAGAAGTGGAAGCTTACAAGCATTTTAAATAATGCCGATGAACTCAGGAAGATCGACGACGAGATCGCTGATGTGTGGGCTTACGTACAAAGGACGCGCAACAAAAAGAAGCATGGTGCGCATAGAAAGGTCGCAGCTGGAAGGCTCAAAGAACTCCGCCTCAAACGCCAGTCTTTCAAGCCTAAGGCTGAAGTAGAAATCGACGGCGCACTAGAGATATCCATCGCCTTCTGGATTGAAGCGCGAAATGCCTACAACGTCAAAGATGAGGAGCGGGCATTGCACTCGCTTCTCCAATGCAGCTTCTATCTGGGAACCACTCACTCTCCCGTTACCGAGTCCGAAGCTCAGCGCGGACGGCGACTTGCAACAACGAGAGACAAGCCAAGATTGGCCATCTTGCAAGCAGCTATTGAGGTGATCGAGACCTTTAAGGTTACCAGGATCATCCGTCACCAAGAAACGCTATGCGGAGAGATCTCACTGCTGATCGCAAATGACCCAAAGTATTCGAAAGCGGTAATCGACTTCGCTAAGTGGAACAACAAGGAACCGTCGACTCAAGAACAAGTTAGTGAACGCATGCAGGAAACGCTCTTCCAATGTGCCAAGGGGAGACGTTCAGGCACCTACGCCGAATTCAAGGAGCGGCTCAATCAACTCTTCAAAGTGGCAAGCAAGTTTGGCCTATCAAATCGGACGAAAAAAGTAAAGACGCCTACCGGTTGGTGAGTTTTTTGCCGATTTAATAGCACGGATCCTCTTTGGACCGCGGAGCACACCGCGGCCACCTAAGGAGATATCCATGTCGTACCGTTCCACCGCTAACCACGGCCGTATCAAAGCTTCCAGTTCGAAGGAAGCGCTCAACAGCGCGCCCAATGGTGACGCACTGGTCGTAGACCAGTCCGCCCTGCAGCGCCTGCAGGAGATTCTTCAGTCGCTCCAGGGCGCACCTGCCCTGGACCAGGCAATCCGTCTGCCCGAGGTCCTCTCGATCGTCGGCCTGTCCAAGAGCACCTGGTATGCCCGCCTCAATGCGCGCCTGCCGGCGTATGACGCCCGCGCTCCGAAGCCCTTCAAGCTCGGCACCTCCGACCGTTCGCCTACCGCGTGGTGGCGCTCGGAAGTGATGGCCTACGTCTTGGCCTGCGCTGCCGCGCAGCCGGCACGCTGAGGGTCAGCCAATGAACACGAAAGTCACCCCTGCCGTTCCTCAGGACGCACCCTTGCTTGCGCAGGCGCAGCGTTGCACCGACGCGCTGAAAGCGTTGCAGCCCAATCCGCAGCACAAGAATGCCCAGCTGTTCGCCCTGCTGTATCCGACCATCTTGGAACTGCTCGACAAGAAGGTAAGCCAGAAGGCCATCCTGGAAGTCCTTCAGGAGCATGAGCTGAAGCTGCACCCTGCGCGCTTCAAGGAACTTCTGGCCGCACAGAAGAAGCAAGCGCCTTAAGCACACAACAAGCTTAAGAGCCCAACTCCCTTACTCGCCCTCGGCCTCCGGGCCGAGGGCAGACATTTCCGGATGAAATCCAATGACTACCTTCGAACACCATTTCCCGTTCCACCTGCTTCCTAAGCTCCGTGAGCTTCCTTTGCGCCGCTTTGATGCGGCAGCGGAAGAATGCACCCTTGATCGTCAGGTTCCGCCCGAGCTGGCTTATTTCACTGCAGCAACTGCCTGCTGTGCAGCAGCGCAGGCGTTGGTTGACGTCACCAAGCCTGCCGGCGGTATCGTCGGAACCAACGTGTACGCCCTCATCAGCGCCCCACCTGGCGAACGTAAGACGGATGTACGGCGAGACTTCTTTGGCGCCTTCGACCAAGTCGATGTCGAGCTCAAGGCAGACTTCACCCAGGAAAACGCAAACTACGAAGCCAACCTTCGCCAATGGGTGCGTAAGGAGAAATCACTTGCGCACGACTCGAAGTCGGCAAAAGGTCTCGACAACGACGAGATACTTAAGCAGATGGATGACCATGACATGCGCAAACCTGCCCCTCCGATTGAGATTCGCGCTTCACTTAAGGAGCCAGGAATAGCATCACTCAAGCGTGCTTTGACCAACTTCCCTTGCCTATCGATCGTATCTGGTGACTGCGCCGTCTACCTGCGCGACGTTGTTCTTCCTAACGACACCATGCTCTGTGACACGTGGAGCGGCGAGAAGATTGACGACCCTCGCATCACTGTCGCTAGCTACTACTGTGAGCAGCCACGCCTCACTATCCTGCTTATGATTCAGCCAGACAAGTTCACGCCGATTCTGAATTCCAAAAGCGGCCAAGGTGCCATCGCCTCAGGCTACTTCGGCCGAACGCTTTACTGCGAGGCCGTCTCAAAAGGAGGCCGCTTCTTGGACTTTGAGAACAACACCAAGCCTATCGGGAGCACCCACCGCGACGAGTTCACTCGCAATATCAAAGCGCTACTGCTGGACGGCGTTGCCGCCATGCGCGCCACCACGTACAAGCGCAGGATGCTGCGCTTTGACGCGGAAGCTAGCACGGCGTGGACGCTGTACTACAACTACGTGGAAGAGCAGAGACGCGCTGATGGTCGCTATCACCGTGCAGGCGACTTCGCTTCGAAGCTACCTGACAACGTCGCTCGAATGGCTGCAGCTTTCCACGTAACTGAACGCCTCGATGGTGATGAGATAGGTATGGAATGCTTGATGACCGCGATCCTTATCTGGGATTACTCATCGGACCAGTACGTAAAGAAATTCGCGAAAGCCTGCCAGGACGAGGCTGATGCTGACTATTTGTACGATTGGCTGTACAAGAAGCTACGCAGCGAACCCGTCGGCGCCGGTGAGCGCGTCGCAAGGGAGCACACCCTCCAGCACGTAAGCACGCTCTCCCAGTACGCTCCGTGCAGACGTATGCGTGGAAGAAAAATTCATGACCTGCTTTCAATAATGGTCCGCAAGGGTCTGATTTCGATCCACGTTTATCCGGTTGGCCGTGGTCAGACAGCCGAGAAGATCCGCCTCCTCACCCCTCCGCCCCAGTAGGATCGACAGGAAAAGGGGGGGGCGTAAACGTGCTAATGGTGCAAAGGGTTTGCACCATTAGCACGGACTAGGGGGGCGGGGGCAGCGGAGCATCGCCCCCCGATCCTACCGCCCTAGGGGAAAATGCAATCGTCCCCTCTGGGCAATATCCAAGAAGCACGCTACCCAGCCCTGCGCTCGACGGCCCCCCGCCATTCTTGCTCCGACAGTGATCTTTCGTGAACCGTTTGCGGTCCCTGCCTTCAATTGATCTCGCGCGTGAAGCAGCTTCCCTGACTTCCACGCTGATCTCTGATCTTCGACCACCCAGTCGGTCATAGCCACTCTTCAGACCGCATCGATCGCCTTGCATCGACGTAGGCACTTCTTTCGCTTGGCGCCATCTCCCGGATACGAAATGCCCCCAAGTGCCGCTCCGGCCTGCGTCTAATGCCCTGCTCCTCCAGTCTCCGATGATCAACACGTTCTGCGATGCCATTGCGCTGCAGGTGCTCGTTAATGATGTGCGCAACCATGTGCCGCGTCTCGATCAAACTTTCACGTACCTGCACGCTCGTTCTTCCGCATGCATCCTTTCTGCACCCACCCGCTTCAGGCCTCGCAGGGTTGTACCTGCGGAACATCTGCGATGCTGATCGGTTGATTCCATCGGGCAAGCGATCTGACACCATCAAGTGCAGGTGCAAGTTCACTCCTCCTTCGAGCGATGCGACAGGCGCATGGACTGCGAACTCATAGGGCTTAGCACCTGCTAAGAAGCGAATGAGATCCTTCACCAGGTCTCTCGATCTGGGGTCGATAAGCTCATTGGGGAGCGCAACGATGAACTCCCTGTACGCGGCTCCATTTATCCGCTCATTTGCATCTGCCGCTGACCAGAATCTTCCTATGTCGTCCTCTGCCCAGTCAGGCAAGTTTCCGTACCCCGTATCGACGAGGTCTTCCCGGGACCCGTACTTGCCATCTCGGCGAATGTAAGCGCCATGCCCAGTCGCTTTGCCTTTGGAACCAGATTTGAGCTGTAGATGGAAGATTGCCATGGTTGACCTCAGTCTCAGTAATAAAAAAGGCCAGTGACGTCGGTCACTGGCCTCTATGGCTTGGCTTGATAGCCGCTTAGACAGCTGTTTATGAGAAACGGTAAGTGCGCGCTCTGCATTCCCCCCTACTACTAGCTACTTAGTCACTACCAGCAGGGATCACTCTGAACACCCTGTGCAACTTGCCTTCTCTCATACCTTATGCAACTGCACGTAACGTTTTACGCATCACTACCGTTTACTGGCCCCATGCCGTCGGGCTAAGGGCCATCAGCTTTCCGCTGTGCACGAGATAGCGGACCGTCACCTTCACAGATGGACAGCATGCAGCGTCGTCCGCCCCCTGTTCGAGCTTGACCATATTCACCACGCCATCTAGAACCATCAGCTCGTCCACCGCTTCTTGATACCCCGCGACGATCATCGAGTTGGTGGGCTTCAGTACACCACCCTCTCGCGTGAAGGCCACCATGTGCGTTGCATACGAGTTCCCGCCGTCGGTGGCATTGAGCATGTAGACCACTATCAGGTCTTCTATGCCATCTCCATTCAGATCAGCGGAGAATGAGCGCCTGACTTCAACATCCTCTTCCGATTGGCCGTACACGAAGGCCTGTCGAGCTATGGCTTCCTTTATCACCTGGTCATCTGTAGTTGCGGCTCCTTGCGTAACTGGCTTACCTGCCTCTTTCTCAGGCATGCAGTCCACCCCCTCTGCCTGAGTTGCCGTCAGGCCTGCAGGCACCTCACAGCCAGCCAGATTGATGTCACCAGCCTGCGTCAATGACTCTTCCTTCTTGCAGCTTGCCAGTGTCGTCACTGCTGACACCAACAACAGCACTACTCCTATCTTTTTCATGAGCATTCCTTCTCTATGCCTGCGTCTATGAGGAAAAACAAAATCACGGGGTAGAGGCGGGCGTGCTTGCGCACGTCCGCCCTTGCCGAACGACTCAAACGGCGCTAGCGCTTATCGGATCCGTCACAGACCCAGCAGTCCGGATCCAGACCGCGAGCGATCTTGTCAGCCCGAATAGCCTCTTCCTGCGCCTTGGAAGCCGCCTCGCGCTGCGAGGGTGTCTTCAGGCGAGGCGTTCCAAAGCGCTTCTCAGCCTCTGCCAGCAGCGCGTCTTGTTTTGGCGTCAGCGTGAAGTCATCGCTCTCGGAGATCGAACGATGAAGCGCCCACATTTCGGGCTTCGTCAGATACTCACTTCCGTCCTGCAAATAGTTGGTTCGCGAGACCAGTTTGCCGCTCTCATACACCACACGTTCTGAGACTGCCCCGTTCTGCTCCCAGTAGCCCTCCCACACGCCCGTCGGGACGCTTCCTTTGAAACTCCCCCTTGCCTTTGGCTTCCCGTCCGGGTAATAAACAACAGCCTCGCCCTCCAGCGCGCTGTTGATCGCAGCAGCTTCATAGGAGAGCTGCTTCGGGTTATCAGCGAAATAGATCTGGATACGTCCGTTCACCTGTCCATCCTTCATCCCAAGAACAACACCAGGATTTCCAGCCTTGGTGTGGAACACCGTCTCGCCATCAAGGCCGCCATCTGTGCGTCGACCTTCATATGCCACCACCTGTGATTGCGGGTAGCGGCAAATGTAGTGGCGTCCTACCAGGCCTTCCTCCACGTCCACGTCGCAGACGTAGTCCATGTTCCCTAGCAACGCCGTCATGCTCGTGGGCTGATTGGTATTGAGGTTCTGGAAGATCTTCCGCAGCGGCCCCAGCAGTGGTTCGATCTGGCTGTGAGGTACACCCGTCACCTGACCATCGAACGGCTCGTTGGCACCGGCTTCGTAGATCTTGCCGTTACTCAGGTCCGCGTTACGCCAGTCCAGCACTGGCTTGCTGCACCCAGCTAGAAGAAGCGCCGCCGTCACTGCGGCTACGTATTTGATGCCTTTCATGAGATTCCTTGTGAATGTGTTGTCTGCGCAGGCGGCACAGCAGAGCGAGAGCGGTCACGCTTTGTTATGGCCGGCACAGCAGTCGGTTTGCCAGGGATGGCCTGTCAGCGACTCCGACACTGGTTGGCTGCTATTCCGAGCTGGTCCACGAAGTCCGCCGGGGGATAGCCCTGCTCGTCGATCAGCAATAGGCCGTGTTCACCGTAGTGGTCCTGCAATTTGTCGATGGCGCATTTGCAGTTGGACTTGGATCCACCGGAGCTCATGCAGCTATCGATGAACTGCCCTCGAACCTTGTCCAGCTCACTACTACACGCGCACAGGCCGAGCGCTATGAGTGCAACGATGAGCATTTTTTTGGCTATTGACTCCATGCTTATCGCCTCCTCACAAACACGAGCAGGCAGAAGATCACTACTATCCAGATCAGCCCGCCGATCATCTTCCCTAGCGAAGGGAAAACCACCGCAGGCCAGATAAGACCCTGTCCTAGGTTGTAGAAGAAGCCCTTGTACGCGTAGCGGCCCCAGATATCGAAACAGATGGCCGCGATTAGCACGCTCACGCCATACAGGCCTATCAGGTACCTCATGTCATTCCTTTGTTGGTTGGAGTCAGTTGGTTTCTTGCAGGTACCGGCTGACAGCCACGAACAGGGTTCGCAGGTCATCAGGGTTGGGGATGCTCAGCGAGGCGTAGTGCTCGCCATGGATCCGGATGTGCGCACCGTGTGCGGTGATCTGGGTCAGACAGCTCAATAACCGAATCTCCACCCCTTCAAACTTGGCCTTGCTCCGGATCTGGGCCTCGGTGATCAGTGCCCCTTCCCTGGCGCCACCGAATACGGTGTCGTCGATGAGCGCGACCACGTCCTGCGCGCGGATACCGCCGCCGTAGCTATCCAGGGCGCCTAGGAGCTTCTTCCGCGGGATGTGAGGCGCCACGAACACCCGTTCGAAGGGCTCGTTAGTGAACTCCAATCCCTCCAGGGCCTGGCGCAGCGACCGCAGCGGCGGAGGCTGAGCGGGCCTAGCCTGCTGAGGACGGGGCTCGGGAGTTGGTTTCGGTGCAGGCCCCGCCTTGGTTGAGGCGGATGCCTGGGCGCGGTCAAACCTTTCTCGTTTCTCTGGATCCTTGAGGACGACGTAGGCCTTATTGACGGCCTGCATTCTCGCCGTCGCCCATGCGACGGCGGACTCATCTCCTGCGCTGTAACGGTCAGGGTGGTATTGGCTCCGGCGGCCCTTGTAGGCCAGTTCTATTTCCCAAAGTGGTGCCTCGGGGCGTACCCCGAGGACTTCGTAGTGATTTTCATCCGCCATCAGGCCCTCCCCTCAGGACGAGCCATCGATGTGCCTCCATTGGTTGTGCCGGCTATCTCCATGGCCATAGCTCTCCCACTTCTTCCTTCCTCAACATGACCGCTCGATTCCCCTACAACGCCAGTAGCGAACACAGAGCCGAGCTCAAGACTTGCAATGAACTTACGTGATACGTAGAGTCTACCCGGGGCGTAGATCATCCGTCATCCTGTTGGAATGACTACATCGGTCACCTCCTGCTAATGGCCGGCCCTACCCTCGAACCCCGAGGCGTGGTGGCTGCGCGCCTGCGCCAAGCCCGACTGCTTCGAGGGCTTAGCCAACGCGAAGTCGGAGTTCGAATGGGACTTGATAAGGACACTGCTTCGGCACGCATAAGCCGCTACGAGAGCGAGTCCATGGCCATAAGCTTGGAATCACTGTTTTCGTTGGCTGACGCTCTTCAGGTGCCAGCCGCATACTTGCTGGCGTCATCCGCCGCTATGGCAGACGCGATCCTTTTGATAGGAGATGAAAGCGAAGTACAGCAGGCTCGTCTCGCTCAGGCCTTGGCCGCTTTTGCTAGCCTTCCAGCAGCACGCCGGAAGGCACTACTCGAAGAGATCTTGGGTAAGCCGGGTATCTAGCCCTTCTTCGAGTTTCAGGGCCTTCACCAAGTAGCGGCCTGCCATTCGCCGTAGAGGTTCCGCAGCCTCTCTACCCCGCGCTCTCATGCGCCAGTTTCCATCGGCAGCTGAGCGCTCTACCTCCCGGGCCTGTCGGTCTAGATCAGCCGCTTTGGCACGAGCTATTGCCGCCCTGGTCGATGACCAGGACGTCTCCGTTTCCTTCATGCTGTTCTCCTGAGTATCCGGGCCCTCAGATCTGCCCGAGCTGAGCCAGCGAAGTACCTTGGCTTGCCGACACCACAAGGTGGTCGACGACCCTCACCTCCACCATCGCCAGTACTTCCTTCAACCGCTTGGTGATGGCTCGATCCGCTGCTGACGGCTCGCAATGCCCGCTAGGGTGGTTGTGAGCCAGTAGGACCGCTGCTGCGTTCAGGGCCAAGGCACGCTGGACCACAATCCGCGGATGGATCTCAGCACCATCTATGGAGCCTGAGAACAGCCGTTCTACGGCGATCAGGCGGTTTCGGGTATCAAGAAACGCCACCTCGAAGTGCTCGCGGATCTCATGTCCTAGACGCAGGCGGAAGAACCTGCCGGCAACATCCGGATCTCCCAATAGAAGGCCACTGACCATTGCTCTGCTTTCAAGGATTTCCAATGCCTGTGAAAGGATGGAGCTGTCACGATCGCTCAAAGTTCCAGGCAGCTCTTCCAAGCGTTGCCTCTGCAGCGAGACGTTCATGCGGCTTCCCCTAACAGTTCCTTCCAAGCCTTCTGCTTTAGCAATGCCCCCTGGCCGAACCACGCCGCATCCAAGCGGTTCTCCGCACTCTGCGCCCGCCGATGGTGGTCCACGAACTCGGTAATGCTATTGAGGAGGCCAAACACCGTGCCCTTGCTGGTCTTCAAGCTAGCTCCTCTTCCCTGCCCGTCGTACAGCGCCCGCACCTTGGCTACAGCCTGCTCATTCACGACTGCCTTCCCATTCTGAGCAACTGGATACGTGAGCAAATTCCGTAGCACCCCATCGACCGAATCAGGGTTCACGGGTGTCTCACAGAGGATCCGCATCCGCTCCACGAAGCCATGCCAGCCCTCAACAGCAATACCCAACTGGCTTTTGACCCTGTCAGCATCGAAGGCACTGCGGTGCGGGACCTTGATGGCACCGGTTCGATCCCCAACAGCGACCTGCAGCGTGTTGTTGCAAACCACACGGACTGAGGTGAACTGGGCGGTGGTAGCCAGCGTTCCGTCACAGGCCGTAGCCAGAAGAAGATACCCATTGACCTGATCTTGGCCCTTCAGGGCCACACCTTGCCCAGTACGGGCCAATGCCCAGAACTTCCGCCCTCCACGAAGCACGCCTGCCGTTTCCAGCTCAAAGCCGCTGTACCGCGTCAGGTCGCGGTAGAACTCCAGGATCTCCCGGGGCTGTACTACTTGATAGCGCTTAGACACCACAGCCAAAGGTCGTTTGGTGTCAGAGCGATAAAGCACCTTCTGTCCGGGGAACGCCCGAACGGGATACTGATCTTCAGCCTCGGCGGCGAATCGTACTTCAGCCTCTTCCAAAGACCAATTCATGCCGGCGCGCTCGCGCCATACTTCAATGGACTGGCCTGGAGCCAACTGGCTTCCGACGCCATGCCATGGAACTTGGCCTGCATAGGCCATGGTTTCAACGTGATGCATCTCGGTCTCCTTTTATTGACGGCATAACGCACAAGGCCCGGACAACGCCGGGCCTTGTGGGTCTATCTGGATGGTTGGTTTAGTCGTAGGAATCCCGGCCGAACTGGTCGGGGCGGGTGAACGAACAACGGGCTACGGCCGACAAGATGGCCGCAGCCACGATGAAGACGCAGTAGAGGAACTCGGATTTATCCTTCATGCCTAGCACTCGAAGCGATACGCCGATGCGCGGCGCACACGCAAAGCAGGAGGATCCTGCTTCAACCTAGTACTAAGGGTCTGAAATGAGTTTCAATCAAAGACAGCATCTCGATGAGGCCCAACACTCAAGCTCGACACGCCGAACGGCAACTCCCGGCCAGAAGCCTAGATCCGCGATCCAATAACACTTGCGCAACCAAATGCGACCTTCGGACAGCAATCGTTAGTTAAAATTGCTTATCTCGCAATAAGGGATGTGATCGCCATCGTAAGAGTCGCGCTGCCATTGATCAGATTGCCAGCCTAGTGGAAATTAAAGAACCAAGACTATCTAGTCCTAGCCACACCCCCATTGACCCGCATGAAGGCGACTGAGAGACTCCAAAAGAAGATCAGAAGCTGAGGAATCAAGGGAATGACGTCGCAGACAATTTTAGAAATACAAGCAGCTTTGACAGCCGTTGAGCAAAACATTGATGCCATCGATCTCTCTAAATTTCGAGGGCAGAACTTTGGCGAAGAGCAGGAGTTCACCGCGAAGTCCCTGATCACAGGGGCGCGCGCTCTGGCTTCAGATATTCGAGGGCAAGTCGAAAAGCCCGAGCGATTTCTGAAGGTGACGATCCCAAGCGAAAGGCGCGCAATAGCGTCAAATTTGAACGTTTTAACGACTGCACTGATAGAAGAGCAGCTGCAGTCAATCGCTACCGTATTGCAAGAACTTAAAATAATTCTTCGCCCTTTCAACCTCCGCAGTTCATCGGAGACTAGACAGCAACTGGAAAGGGCGGTGGACGAGTTGCACAGGCAAGTTGCAGCTATAAAAGAAGAGCGCAAAACAATTTCAGACGATCAGCAGAAAATCTTGGAACTATCGTCGGAAATTTCCAAAAGGCTGAATGATTCTTCTGAGCGGTTGGGTGCCATCGATGAGGCACGCGCAGCAATGGCTGATTTGGTTACTGCTTCGCAAGCAAACGCAAATGAAATTGAGAGATTGAAGCAAACCGCAGCATCTGCCTCAATCGCAGCGGAGGAGTACAAGGGAAGCTCAGAAAATAGTCGCGACCTAATTGATGAATTCTTCAAGAAAATAGCCACCCGAGAATCTCAACTATTGGATCAAGAGGTTAAGACCGCGACATTCACAACGACAATGGAGCAACATCAGTTGTCTATGGATGCAATTGAGGCCGAAGCCAATAGAATTATCGAATCGGCAAGAACGGCACTATCGTACAAGACCGCGGAGGGCATCAGTGCCGCATTTATTGAGCGTTACAATGAGACAAAAGCTGACTCACTTAGAAGCAAGTGGATAATTGCTGCCGGCATCTTGGTTGCAGCTGCCATTGCATTGGGAGTGTGGATCACCTGGGATACTAGCGTAACCGTTGCAGTAGTCGCCGGAAGGGTGTCACTCATACCAATCCTAATCGCTGGCGCATGGTTCTGCGCGCACCAGTACGTGAAGCTATCTAATATATCCGAAGAATATGCCTATAAGAGTGTCCTTTCGAAATCAATTGTCGGCTTCTCCGAACAGATGTCGCGAGACAATGACGCAGAAAGTGATCACTCACATTACATTCGCACTGTACTGGCAGAGATTCATACTAATCCTCTAAGGCCGCAAGGAAAGTCCAGCCACGCACCCTCTGACAAGTTGAGTGACATTGAAGGGGCAGAGAAACTACTAAGATTTGTCACTGAAATGCAGAAAATTGCGAGGCAAACCTGAGTGAAATTGTAGATTGCATTTAGCGCCCAAGGTTTTCTCGTGCATCGAATTGCCACATTTGGTTGTAGAACGCCTTACGGCCAGAAGCGACACTTCAATGTCTAGCAAGACAGGGGCAAGTCAATGAGAGCTACCGCTCGAACCCCACTCTTACACCGTATATTGCGCGCGGGCGATGCTGAGCCCAAAACATCTTGTTGCTTTACTCTGACGAACCTAAAATCGACAAGGCAGAGCGAAGAAATTTGGTCTCCTCAGGCACGTAGCTCTGAGCTGGCTGAGCGCCATAAAGCGCCAAAGTTGCGGCCAAGTACCCAATCACGCCACCTCCTCCACATGGCTTGATGTGCTTGCTATAAAGACCCCAAACGTGGTGACGCTACCCCATGCTGAGATTTGACCCTCCAGAACTCGAAACTGCATTGCGGGACGCAATTGTCAGGCTGGGCACCTCCTTCGGAATCAATTGGGAAGGAACCGAATTGGACTCAGATCTAGATCTCGACTTGGAAGAAAGCGCTACGTTCTCTTGGGAAACCGAGGTGGCGCTGCATTTCCCGCGATCAGAAGAACACGCCAACCTTACCATCCAGACGTTGATAGACCTATCAATCGAGGTAACCGATCGCACAACCGCCTGCGACGGCCTGACCTACCACTCAACTCACCGAACAGTGCTCAGGATGAAGTCTTGGGACATGCGATCAGAAGGGTTCGTCAGTGGGATCGAGTCGTTGGAGAATGATGCCGGGAAGATTGTTGGCGAGATTGCTGGACGTCCGGCCTCAATCTCGCTGTTGTCATCCTCCCCTCACTTCGGTGCCGCTGTCGTTGTTAAAGATCATTTCTATGACAAGCACAACCCCCCAATAGGATGGGAAGAGTCCTATATCGAAGTGCATCACCCGCATGGAGCGACTGCAGAAGAAGCAAATTCCCTAATCCAAGCTTACTTGTTTGAGCTAAACGTGACTCTTGGCTTGGAATTTTTTGAAGCCCCTCGTCCTGTCGACTTCGACTCTGATTATCCCGAGGATGAAGAGATCAGCGACTTGGTTCAGCGTGCACGAAACATGAGGCCCCTGCTCAGAGGCCCCGGACTTCCGGCAGTTCTCTCCGAGTTTAATGTTGTGAATGGATCACCCGGCGGCCAAGCTGCACTTCTCGCGTACGTCAAGTGCATCGAGTACGTTTCGGCCACGGTGGTGCGGGAGAAACAGTACGAAGATCTTCGCAAGCGCTTACTGACAAAAAATGCTCTCAATCCAGATGCAGAGTTCATGGATGGGCTACTCGTCCTCTTCGAAGAGAATAGGGTCTTCAGTCGCGATGCTGAGGCTTTGCGCTTGTCGATAGAACGTTGCTGCGACCCACTACCTATGAAAGCACATGCCCCGCCGTTCCTTCGCGCCTTTTCTAAGATCGCGCCGTCCAGCTCCGCAGAACAGCGCAAGCAGGCGCTTGTTGAGCTAGCGTCTGCACTGTCTGCCTCCAGGAATCAACTTGCTCATGCCAAGGCAAACTTTCGTACCACTGGCAAGGAGTGCCCGCCTGAACAACTTCCAGGCTTAGTTGCATGCGCGAGAATTGCCGCGGAGCAGTGCATTCGCTGGTATGCCTCGCGCTCAGAAGATCTGCGCAGGAGCTGAACGATTCTTTAGCGCCGCGTTGCCAATGGCGCCAAGAAGCCCCAATTCAGTGAAGATATTGATCGAGATGAAAAGCAAATCGACCATTCCCTCCAGCGTACTTAGCCGTGAAGAAGAGATGCCTCTCAATAATCTCGCGACTAGATGCTTCAGGAATGTTGCAGATATGGACTACATCAATGCACAGCTTAAAGAAAAGCGCCACCCATCGCGTTCTGCCCTAATCTGGAAGAACCTGTATTCGGCGACACCCACCGTAATGTGGTGACCCACAAGACTTGGTCTCGGTCGGAGAATTCACCGCTACTGATGTACCCGAAGCTTCTCGCTTTGATCGAGAACTGCGCACTGATTCCCAAGGGTATCGGCGCAGCTTATCGAGACTACTTCAGCACACTGGATTGCTCGTGATCGGTGTAGAACTCAGGTCAGACTCTGCGCATCTCTGCAACAGCCACTAGCCAAGTTCGTGCCAAAGCGCGACATTTCTGTCAGGCCATTGACCGGTCCATTGCTGATGGCGGAACTCCATTCTGCCTTTCCACTCGATGGAGAATCCGAGACATAAGATATCCGCTTTGGGTCGCATAACGCCCTGCGGCCAGAAGCGGCCCTTCGTGGCCTAACTGTTCAACGAGCTTAGCGCGGAACTCTGAACATCGGCGGGCCGCGACCATAGGGTCTCTCTTTAGATCTTTTCAGATTCGTTACGGACGCCGTCAGGTCCAATCGCCAATTCCTGCCATTGATGCACGGTTCCGGGAAATGATGGCTACGGTGCAGTTGGCGGGCCATAGCTCAATAGTCCCGGCTTGCCTGCTCCAGGAGCGTCTCGGATACTGATAGGGCATCGTGTCAAGGTAGTTTGTCCCCTTTCGCCCGAGCTAGTCCGTCGAATATGGCCACCCCGACAGAATCCGAACAACCTAATCTCTTGTCCAAGAACGACACTACGAATAACCCGCCGGAGCCTCTCCCATCCAAGGAGTCACCCCAGCGGAAGTGGTTGCGAAAACTGCACTGGCAAGCCCACTGGCTCCTGCCTAATCTGATCCCCGGTCCATATCGGATGGATCGTGAGTACGAGCGCGAGCACGACCGGAAGGAGAACGAACGCCTCCGCGTGCCACTCGAGTTGGAACTCCGGGTAAACATGATCTGGGGCGTCGAACTCTATGGGGCGGCGGAAGTAGAAGGCCTGTATAGCGGACTGGAGAAGCTTGGCTGGAAAGGCGTGGCTGCCTGGAACGAGAAGGACAGCGTGCTGAGGTGGGTCCGCGAGAGACGCTCCATTGGCGCAGAGGCCTGGTTGAACGTGGGGCCGGTGCTAGGAAAAGAGCGACGTGGCAACGCACCATTGATCCACAACTTCGCAACGCTGCCGGCGGGTGTGGAATCGTTGACGGTTAGTGTCCATCAGATCACCTCGTCCCTCACTGCGATGCTCGTGGGATTCGAGTTAGGTGAGTCCTTGACTCTTCGCTATGCGTCGGAGCTCAACCAGGATCACACGACCTATCTTCGGCGCAGTTTTCGGTCTCGCCGATCAATCGAATCCATAGGCCCGGAGAACCAGAAGCGGGAAGCCATCGAGGTAGCGCGGAGAGACCTTCGCCGCATGGTCGGGCACTGGTTCGGCCAAAACATTCCGGGGTTCTTCAGTGGATTGAATCGCCCCGAAAAGTTTCCAACAATGGAATTGCTGACGTCCCAGAACGGCCCAATTTTCCATGAACCAGAGCATTCCCCACGCAACGGATTTCTTGGGTGGCGCTGGGCATAGGCCAACGTTTCTCGGCATGAAACATGGGCCTACAAGGATATGCCTGAGCTTCAGCTCTCGATGAGCCGATTCAGGGAGGAAGAGGAAGGGCTGCATATCCTGACTGCCTTAGATGTTGCGGCCTACCCAGAGGAGAAGATGAAATTCTACGGGGGTAAGACCATGAATGCCTTTCGCTATGTGTGCCACGAGAAACTTCGCGGATTTCTCATCCATGCATCGACGCTCGAATATCTGAAGGAGCAATCACGTGACATCAACGTCACGCGAGAGAATCTAAAGAAAGCACGATCAGGTCGACGTAGCGTCGAGCGTTCGCTGCACGAAATCAGTCAATTCTTCGATCGAACACTGGGGTCACCTGCAATCGCAAGGGAGCTTGCTCGGAAGTCCAAAGATGCTGGTTGGTACAATCACGATTGCCCATCATTCACCACACCAGGCTGGAGGGACGGGGACAAGCCGCGAGAATTGACTGAGGAAATTCGAGGCGGAGTCAATTATCTGGCGAATCGGCTAACGGAGGACGAGGTTTCGATTCGTGAGCATTTCGAGCAAGTATCTGCAGTCCTCAGCGTCCGCGAGAGCATCAAAGCCCAACGCCGTATGGAATGGCTGACAGTTCTCGCACTGATCGTAGCATTCGCTTCGCTGATGGTCGCCTTCCTGCCACGGGACAAGCTCGCCCAGGATCTCGACGCCTTCAGGAAAGAAGTCGTTTCGGCGTTCTGGCAGGTCGCGGGGGATTAGCTCAAAAATTTTCCGGTTAATAATTCCAATGCGCTATTCGACGTTCGGTCGCCGGGAAAACTCAGTCGCAACAAAATGCATAATCAAAGAATTTTTGGCCAGAGGCGGATGCCTATCAGCAGACCACATCCTCCAATCTTCCGTAGACATCGAACGACTGTTGGGTCGCATCGCGCCGAACTTCCTAGACTGAAAGCAGAAGCATCGCTTCCTTTAACGAGGGAACGGTCATGACAGTTTTCCGAGCCTGGGCCACGCCGTTTGGCCTGAAGCGCTGCTAGAGTTCGCACAGCACGTTGCGAATGACGGCTCGCGCTATCCCTCATGTCACCGGCCATCCCATGTCCAGTCGATCCGACGACCTGTTTGCACGCCTTGCCGCTGCCGAAAACGACGCGGCAGCATTGCGGTCGGTTCTAGCCGAGATCGCCGCGCTCGCGGCGACTCCGGAGTCGTTTGAGTTCACCCACTGCATTCAGTCGATCGCGCAATCTCCGGCACTTACCAGCGCCGCCTTGGGGGATTGGCTGATCACCGCGACGCAAATGGACGCGGTGCGTCCCCTGTTGCAGGAGATGAACATCTCCAATTTAGCGGGTGAACAGTTGGTTGCCTTCGAGCCAGCACGTCTAGAAGCTGCGGACGCAGTACTGGTGGGATATCGCTTGGCCGCCTTCGATGCGGCCCCGGCTGTTGTACTGGGCTGGATCGTTGCTTGCTTCCAGGCCGACGTGGACCCGAATGGAGAACGGCTAGTCGCGCTGTTGAGTCATGAGGCACAACAGTACCCCGGAACGACCAGACGACTGCTGGAGAGCCTAGACCCGGGCCTTGTCGCCCGCTATCCCGTGTTGGAGGAGATTCGTCTGGCGATGGCTGCGGCTTACGCTGCGCGCGTGGCGGCTCCTCGGCTGAAAGAGCTTATGCTGTCGGTAGATGATCAGGAAGTTCTGCGTCGACATCGATTGCGCGAGCAGCGAGACATTCACCGGCAAGCCGAGGAAGCCTCAGTGCTCATGCAGTTCATGAAGCTCTCACACTTTAAGTACGCCTCCGAGGTCTCGCTCGAGTTCGATGCGGGTGGCGCAACTGCCGAGCAGTCGCTTGCGATGCAGGAGCATGAGTTAGCGACGGAGTTGCCGTTCCTAGCGATGACTGATCCCCTGAGGCTGCTGTTCCTTCGCAGGAAGCTTCTGCGGGGACAGGCGCCATGAGTATCCGTTTGGTGCTGACCCATTACCTGGCCACGCTGCGCGAGCGCAACGAGCTAGATGCGCTGTTGCCGGAATTGCTAGTCGCTATGGGTCACAACGTACTTAGCCGAGCGCAGGTCGGCGTGCCACAAGGCGGCGTTGACGTGCTCTCGAGCCTAGCAGCACCGGACGGCCCGGAAGAAGCATTCTTGTTCGTCATTAAGTTCGGCGACATCGGTCGTGAGGATTTGTACGCCGGTGCGCAGTCCATCCAACCGTCCGTGCGCGAGGCGTCTACGGAGTATGTGCAAAACCGCTTACCGGCCAATCTGCGCGGCGGGCGCAAACGGTTGATCGTGTTGTCCAATGGCGAATGGAAGCAGGCCGCGCAGGCTGGCTTCAAAGTGCTGAGCGACGAGGTTGCGACACAGGCGGGGTGTTCACTCGAGTTCTGGGGCATTGATCAGCTCGCCACCCTGATAGAAGCGCACCTGCTCGATGAGTCGCTTCTGCTGAAGGCCGGGCGCGATCACCTGCGTGCCGCCATCGCGACGCTGGACGATAGCCATGCCGCCGAGCGTAGTTTCCGCCGGTTCGTTGACGACGTATTCGATGGCAGTTCAGCTGGTAATTCGGCGACAAGACGCCGCGCGTTCCTTAAGCGCTGCGCTGCGGTCGAAATGGGCTGGGCCGTTTTCGACATATGGGGGCAATCCGAGTCCAACCTCAAGCCCAGTGTCGCCGGCGGCGAGTACCTGCTGCTGAAGATTTGGTCAGAGGCGGTCGGGGCCGGGCTCGACTCTAATGCGGAGTTCTTGACTCGATTCGAAGGTTTCAAGGTACGTCTCTGGGTGGCGATGGGGCGGTACTCCGACAAGGTCTGGCCACAGCTGCAAGACCCCTATGCAGTCATGAGCTACGCAGGGCACGAGGTGCTCTACAACCGGTTGGTCCTCGACGAGGCGGGTAGGCTGGGCTTGCTCCTGCTGATCCCACCACACTCGTCAGAGTCGCAGGCCGGCCGCACCGCGGCGCATGAGCGCCTGGTAGCGCTACTCAACGCCCATCAGGGTGCGCGCCTTCCCGCATTGGATGGCCAAGCCATCGACCTATCTCTCGCGTTGGCGGGCCTGATGTCCGAGGGCGACTTCGCGAGCATGGACTCGTTGGTCATGGATGTGGCGCATCGATTGGTGCTGGCCGCACGCGACGGGCGCCTCCTCCCCGTTACCACCGACTTGGTGGAGGACGCGATCGCTCTGCGGGCCGGCGATGTTGAGTCCGGTGAGGTCTGCCGAACTAGCACCCTTGTACCAATGCTGGCTGCGATCGTCGCTTTCGTCGATAACGAAGTCGCACTGCACAGCCTGCGCGAGACCCTGAGACCGCTCATGCCCGAAGCCACGCTTGAGCGTTGGTTTCCGAAGGCCGAGATCGACCAGATCGCCGCGCGTCGACCGGATGGCTTACCTGGCGTATCGCGAGGACTCCGCGCGCTCGGTGCGACGTGTGCTGCCGAAGCGGCTGCAGCGGTCGCCTTACCGCCGGGAGCTGCTGCCCCCGGTGACGTCACCTGCGTTGCACGTAACCAAGCGGTAGTCCTGGCACTTTCGGCGCGGGTGTTCCGACATCCACTGCCGAGTTGGTTCCTCGAGCAGTTTCGCCGTCCATCTGCACCGCCCGTGGGAGCACCTGCACCGACCGAGCCAGCCGCCTAGCGAACGAAACGGCTCGGCCAGCCGGCGCGATTCAATGCAGACATCGACGTGGTACAGGTTATCGAGCCCAAAGCTGGCGCGCTATTCGCGCAGGCAGACTGTTAGAAGGATCGAGTATCCGCTTTGGGTCGATAACGCCCTGCGCGACAGCAGCCGCGCAGGGCAATCAAGGACATAAAAGCGGAAAGTCAGCCCACCAACTTTAGGTGCGACTGACCTTTCTCCTTCAACTTATCCAAGTAGTCTGCCCACGCCTGCATCATCTTCCTGCGCTCAGGCAAGTGCTCCGCCCGATTGTAGGCAGCCTTGATAGGATTTCTTTCAGAGTGAGCAAGCTGTCTTTCGATCGCATCTGATGTCCAACCCATCTCATGGAGCAGAGTGGAGGCCATGCTCCTGAAGCCATGCCCAGTCATGTCGTCCGTTCCGTATCCCAAGCGACGAAGTGCGGCATTGACTGTGTTCTCGCTCATTGGATCCCTTGAACTCCGAACGGACGGAAACACGTAACGTCCATTTCCCGTGACCGGTCGTAGTTCCTCAAGTACTGCAACTGCCTGCTTGGATAGCGGAACAACGTGAGCTACGCCCATCTTCATTTTCGTCGCAGGGATGTTCCATTGCTTCGCAGCAAGATCGAACTCCTCCCATTCCGCCTTCCGCAGCTCACCAGGACGAGTGAAGACCAGGGGAGCAAAGCGGAGCGCACACTGCGTGACGAGCTGCCCCGTGTACCCATCAATTGCTCGCATCAGCTCACCGACCTTCGCTGGATCGGTTATTGAAGCGTAGTGCCTGTTCTTCGCTGTCTTCAGAGCACCACGAAGAGCGCTGGTTGGGTCACGATCTAACCTTCCGGTGGCCACCGCGTAGCGAAATACCTGCCCGCAGATTTGGCGAAGGCGCTGCGTGGACTCGATCTTCTCCTGAACCTCCAACCTACGCAGGACTGCCAACACCTCAGCGGTGCTGATCTCATGGATCTGCCGCTTACCTAGCCAAGGGAAGGCATAGGTCTCCAGCATCCATGCCGCCTTCTCCCGCGTTGACTGCGCCAAGTCTCCCCGTGACTCAAGCCATTCCATGGCTATCGCTTGGAAGCTGGTATCCACTGACAACTTGGACGTGAGCTTGCTCAGTTGCTTGTGCTCGGAGGGGTCATGCCCAGCGCGAAGCCTGGCTCTCGCCTGATCCCGGGCCTCACCGGCTTCCTTGAGCGAGACCTCGGGGTAGACCCCGATCGCGAGTAGTTTCTCCTTACCATCCCAGCGGTACTTCATCCGCCAGTACCTCGCACCATTGGGCATCACGTGCAGGTAGAGACCTGCTCCTGCTGCCAACTTGTAAGGCTTGTCCTTCGCCTTCGCGTTACGCGCGGCCATATCTGTCAATTGTTTAGCACCCATTGGGGGTACATCCTCCTTGCTGAACTCCATTTTCCGAAATGTACCCCCACTTGTACCCCCAGCGTCGCTGGATGTACGTGGACAAGCTCGGACCAAAGCGCACAAAAAAGCCCGCATTTCTGCGGGCTTAGTATGAATTCTGGACTTACCTGGACGCCATAGGATCAGGCGATGGTGCCGCTTATCCGAATCGAACGGATGACCTACTGTTTACAAGACAGTTGCTCTACCAACTGAGCTAAAGCGGCAAGGCGTGTGACGTGCTGCGGTTGCGCGATGGTAGCGCTGCAACCAGAGGAAAGCTGGTCAAGACCGGTGCTTCCCGATCCCCGCCGTGGCGGGGCGCGCCATTCTACCGCAGACGCGCGCAATCCAACGACTGTTGTTGGGCGGCAGCTGCACGCTGCTTCAAGCTGGCCGGGGTCGCGGCGCCGGCGGTGGCGGTGTCCACCCACCAGCTGGGGGCGATTTCGGTGCCGCTGGCGGCCAGTTTGGCCGGGAAACCGGCTGCGGTGAGGGTGGCCAGGCGGCGCTCGGCGCCTTCGCGGTTGCGGTACTGGCCCAATGCGACGGCATTGGCCTCCTCGCCCTGGGAGACGATGAAGTAATCGCTGAAGCCGGCCTCGACGATGCGCTTGACGGTGGCCTGGGCTTCCTCACGCGAGGCGGCCGGGGCAATCAGTACCCGATAGCTGTTGGCGGCCTTGCCGGGCACTTCGCGCAGACGCGGGCGTGCGGCATCAGCACCCAGTGCGGTCAATGCCGCCTGCGCCTGCGCCTGTGTGGCGTAGGGACCAAGACTGGCGCATTGCACGACGGCTGGCGGCTTTACTTCGGCCGGCTTGGCCTCGTCGGGTTTGGCTTCGACCGCTGCAGTGGCAACTGGCGGCAGCTCGGCCGGCTTGGCTTCTGTAGCAGCTACCGCAGGCGCCACCGCGAGCGAGGCAGCATCCGTTGCCGAAGCAACAGCAGTTTCAGCGGCAGCCGGGGCAACGGGATTGGCATTGCTCGGCGCCGGTGACGGCAGCACTTCCAGACTGGCGACGCCGGGCTCGGTCCGTGGCGCAGCGACGACCGGTTCGGCGCGCGGCGCCATCCACCACAGCGCGACACCAACATTGAGGATGGCCAGCAGGACGATAAGGAGACGGGTCAGCATGCGGTGATCCTACCGGGCGCACGCGCCGTGGTGAACTGCCCAGCGCGCCAGACCATCCAGCACCAGTGCCGGCCGGTAGTCGGCATCAGGCAGCAACGGCAGCAACGGCAATGCGCCGCCGCCATGCACTACAAGTGCCGGTTCGCTGCCGAGCAACAGCTGCGCCTGGCGCAGGCTGCGTTCGACCAATGCCACCGCCGCGCCATCGCAGCCGGAAGCCAGCGCGTCAGCAGTGTCGTTGGCGAATTCGGCGTAGTCGCCGCCAGTGGGGGGCAACTGCACAGCGCGCGCATGCAAGGCTTCGCGCATCACCGTTGGCGAAGCGCCGATGCGGCCGCCACGGTGCAGGCCATCAGCATCGATCAGGTCGATGGTAAGAGCGGTGCCCACGCCGACCACCAGCACCGATTTCTGCGCTGGCGCAACCGCCAGCAAGCCGAGGAAGCGATCCACGCCGAACTTCTCCGGGCGTGCGTAGGCCACGGTTACGCCCGCACACTGCGGCAGGGTTTTTGCCACCTGCACCGTGGTGAAGCGGGCCTGCAGAATCTGCATGACTTCTTCGGTCAACGCAGCCGAGGCAACGCTGGCCACCCATGCGGTATCGCCTTGCGGCAGGGCTTCCAACGCACTGGCGGTGATCGCCTCGGCGCCATGCGCCCAGGCCTGCACGCTGCCGGCGCGATTGCCATGCAGCGGCGCAAATTTGAAACGCGAATTGCCCAGATCAAACAACCAATCGCTCATGCCGCCCTCACGCTGACTTCGCCGGCATGGAAACAGGTTTCCCGCCCATCAATATTCACCCGCAATGCGCCGTCCTCGGCCAGCCCGCAGGCCAGGCCATCGTGCAGCACGCCGGCCTCTTCCACCCGCACCGCGCGGCCCTGCAGCACGTCCATGCCCGCATAGCGCGGCAGGAACGGGGCCAGACCGTGCTGCTCGAATTGTTCCAGCGCGGGCAGCAGGGACGCCAGCAAAGCCGCCACCACGGTATTACGCGACACCTCGACACCGGCCAGCGTATCCAGATCGGTCCACGGTTGGGTGATGTCGGCGGCACTGGCCTGCGGCATGCGCACGTTCAAGCCCAGCCCGATCACCGCCCGTGCCGGCCCGGCAAATTCGCCGCCGCCCTCCACCAGAAGGCCGCCTAGCTTGTGCCCGTCCACGACCACGTCGTTGGGCCATTTCAAGCCGGCGTTGCGGAAACCCAGCCCGTGCAGGGCTTCGACCACCGCCACCCCGACCGCCAGGCTCAGCCCGCCCATCCGCGACAGGCCGCCGCCAAAGCCGCGCGACAGTGAAAGATAGACATGCGCAGCCAGCGGCGAGGCCCAATGGCGGCCACGGCGACCACGGCCGCCGGTCTGGCGTTCGGCCAACAGCACAGCGGTTCCGCGCTCAGGCGCGCTGCGCTGCAGCAATTCCGTGTTGGTTGAGCTCAATGTCCAGCCTATTTCCAGCTCGGACAACAGCGGCAATACCGCCCCTGGCAGGCCGGTGCGGATCTGTGCCGGGTCCAGCAACTCCACCGGCTGGGCCAGCCGATAACCGTCGCCAGCGCGACCCTCGATCATCACGCCAGCGGCGCGCAGCCCTTGAATACGCTTCCAGACAGCCGCCCGGGTCAGCCCAAGCTCACGCGCCAGCGCGTCACCGGACAACGCTCCGGTACCCAGCTTGGCCAGCAGTTGGCGGTCATCCACGGCAGTTCCCTCACAACAGACCCGGAAATTATGCGGCATGCCCCGAGGGCCGCCCAGCACCGCTCCCCTTTTCTGGAGAAAAAGCAGGCTAGAATCGGGAATTAGCCCGCCTTTGGATGTTGACGATGCGCCACCTCGCTCATTGCCTGATCCTGTTGCTGGCGCCAGTTGCAGCGCAGGCTTCGGATGCGCTCGGCGGCGCTGGCCAAAGTGCGTGCAGCTACGCGCCGGCCGAAGTGGAGCGCGTAGCCGCCCCGGCCGCGGCCGTCAGCATCGCCAACGCCCCGCCGGCGACTCCAGTGCCGGCCAAGACCGCCACCCCGCGTGCCGGTGGGGGCAGCGACGATGATCTGTTGCCGCGCCTGCGTGCACCTCGCTGGCATCGCCTGCTGCCCGGGATGTTCCGCTGATCCAGTCGTTGTTGCGCTGGTGGCAGCGCACACCGCCTCCGCTTGATGACGGTCTCTGGCAGCAAACCTGCCGGCAATGTCTGTGGCTGTCCGTATTGTCCGCCGAACGCGAGCGCAAGCTGCGGGCGCTGGTGGAGTTGTTCCTGCAACGCAAGACCATCACTCCGGTTGCCGGGCTGGAACTGGATGAGGGCCAGCGCATGTTGCTGGCCGCCCTGTGTTGCCTGCCGTTGATCGAGTTTGGCCGCGAGGGCCTGCACGGTTGGTCGGAGCTGGTGGTGTATCCGGATGCGTTCCGCGTACGCCATAGCCATACCGATGCTGCCGGCGTACTGCATGAGTGGGATGACGAGCTGATCGGCGAGGCCTGGGGCAGCGGCCCGCTGATCCTGTCGTGGGCCGATGTGCAGGGCGACATCGCCGATCCGCAGGCCGGCTTCTGTGTGGCCGTGCATGAGATGGCGCACAAGATCGATGCACTGGATGGCGCCATCGATGGCACGCCGCCGCTGCCGCGCGAATGGCAGCGGCAATGGGCGCGGGATTTCCAGCAGGCCTATGACGCGTTCTGCGCGCAGGTAGATGCGGATATAGAAACCGTGATTGATCCGTATGCGGCGGAAGCGCCGGAGGAATTCTTCGCGGTGGTCAGCGAGTACCACTTCTCCGCGCCGGAACTGCTGGAGCAGACTATGCCGGCCGTGGCGGAGCATCTGCGGCGGTTTTATGGGCCGGTTGAAGCTGGGCAGCGGTAGCGGTAGCGGTAGCGCAAGAGCAAGATCAAAAGCGAACCCCTCCCCAACCCTCCCCTTGGCTACGCCAAAGGGAGGGAGCCAAGCACGCGCTCTGCTCCCTCCCTTGCGCACGAAGTGCGTAGGGGAGGGTTGGGGAGGGGTCGGATTCTGACTTTGGCTTTGGCTCCTCAAGCAAACAGCGCGGAGCACAGGCAGGCGGCCTGCTGAAGCCATGATCCAGCGCGGAATCAGATACCCGGCGGCAAGGTCACTTCAAACCGGGCGCCGCCCAGTTCTTCGGAACGCTTGACCTGCAGTTCGCCGCGATAGGCCTTGATCAGGTCCTGCACGATCGACAGACCGATGCCGTGGCCCTGCACGCGCTCGTCGCCCCGCACGCCACGCTGCAACACCTTGGCGATGTTGTCCTCGGCGATACCCGGACCATCATCATCGACTGCCAGTATCAAACCAGCGCGCTTGCCGTTACCTGCGGTGATCGGCTTGGCCGTCAGCAGCACGCGGCGGTTGGCCCACTTGAAGGCGTTCTCCAGCAGGTTGCCCAACAGTTCCTGCAGGTCGCCCGGCTCGCCGTAGAAGTTCACCCCCGGCGTTACCTCGAACTCGCAGAACACACCCTTGGCGGCGTAGACCTTTTCCAGCCCACGCACGATTTCTTCGGCGGTGGTTTCGATCGGCACCGGTGCGGAGAACAGCTTGTGCCCGGACGATGCCGCACGTGCCAGCTGGTAGGACACCAGGTTGTTCATGCGCTGCAGCTGCACACCTACTTCTTCGCGCAGCTCGGCATCGTTGCTGGTACCGCTTTCCAGCTGTGTACGCAGCACGGCCAGCGGGGTTTTCAAGCTATGCGCCAGGTCGGCCAGCGTGTTGCGCTGGCGTTCGAGGTTTTCGCGTTCGCTTTCGATGAAGGCGTTGATGCTTTCAGTCAGCGGTTCCAGCTCGCGCGGATGCAGTTCGCTCATGCGCTCGCGCTCGCCGCGCTGCACGCGGGTCAGTTCATTGATCACGCGCTTGAGTGGACGCAGGCTCCATTGCAGCACCAGCGTCTGCAGCAACAGCAGGATCAGGCCGGTGACGCCCAGCCAGAACCACACCGCGGCACGGAAGCTGCGCAACTGCATGCCCAGCGCACGCGAGTCCTCAAGCACATAGATGGTGTACGGAAATTCGGATTCGGGTGCGCCATCGCCGCCCCATACCAGGCCCATGCCATAGCGATAGACCTCGCCGGGCGTGCCGTCGATCTGGGTGATGGGCAAGGGGCCTTCGAACACTTCCTCGCGCGGCTTGAGCGTACGCTCGCTCACGTCCGGCAGCATCGGGCCTTCGGCCGACATCGAGTTTGCTACATGGCCGGGCATGACGACCTGCAGGTACAGACCGCTGCCGGGAAAATCAAAACGCGGATCCGGTGGCTGTTCGCGGATGTACAGCGAGCCATCACGGGTGAAATCGATGCCACCGGCATAGGCGGTGGCGTAGTTCTTCAGGCGTTCGCTGAGGTTGTCACGCGCGGTCTGGCCGAAGGCCGCATCCAGCGCGTAACCGGCCAAGGCCAGGAAGGCCACCAGACCCACCGAGGCAGCCAGCAGCTGGCGGGCCTGCAAAGAGCGGGGCCGCCAACGCTTCAATAGCCACTGACGGCCCGTCATGACGCTATGCCCCTACGGGGCTCAGCCCTCGTTGCGCGGAATCGCGAAACGGTAACCGCGGCCACGCACGGTTTCGATCGGCTTCAGTTCGCCATCCGGATCGAGCTTCTTGCGCAGGCGGCCGATGAATACTTCCAGCACGTTGGAGTCGCGGTCGAAGTCCTGCTGGTAGATGTGCTCGGTCAGGTCGGCCTTGGAGACCAACTCACCGGCATGCATCATCAGGTACTCCAGCACCTTGTACTCGTAGCTGGTCAGGTCGACATTGCTGCCGGCCACGCTCACCGTCTGTGCGGCCAGATCCAGCGCCACCGGGCCACATTCCAGAGTCGGCTTGGACCAGCCAGCGGCGCGGCGCAGCAGCGCATTGACGCGAGCGAGCAGCTCTTCGACGTGGAACGGCTTGACCAGGTAGTCATCGGCGCCCTGCTTCAGGCCCTCGACCTTGTCCTGCCAGCTGGAACGTGCGGTCAGGATCAGCACCGGGAATTTCTTGCCCTCGTCACGCAGCGCGCGGATCAGCTCCATGCCCGACATCTTGGGCAGGCCCAGATCGATGATGCCCACGTCGAACGGCACTTCGCGGCCCATATACAGGCCTTCTTCGCCATCCTGAGCGGCATCCACGGCGAAACCTTCGCGCTTGAGGCGTGCCGCAAGGGTTTCCCGCAGCGGGGCTTCGTCTTCAACCAGAAGGATACGCATGAACTCTCCCTAGTACTTTGGGCCGGCCTGGCGGCCAGCGTGTGTATTCAAAAACCACAACCACTATCGCTGTTCAGGAGTTATCGCCGCGTGGTGGCAGCTCCGCCCGCTGGTCGCGCGGGTGGTCTCGTGAAGGCGCAGGGTCGTCCATGTAGCGTACGCGCCCACGGTCATCCATGTATTTGACACGATTGATGTCGCGGCCGTCATACGGCACGCGCTCGGCCCCAAGAATGCGCCCACCGGTCTCGCGTTGCACGCGCCGCACGGCGTCGGACAACGAGCGGTCTGTACCCGCCTGGCGGCCAGCACGGGCAACGCGCTCACCACCCTCAACACCACGGGCGCTGTCGCCCCGCGACTGCTGCGGCTGCTGCGCCGACGCCACGACCACGCCCGGACCAACCACGACCAACGTGGCAATCAGGGCGACCAGCAGACGACGACGGGAAAGCGAATGCATGGGACAGATCCTAGCGGACGGCGAGGCAACGTTCAAAATTCGTAAACCACGACCCGCGAAAATTTTCCGGAGGCCTTACGAAATTGAGCCAAATTCTTGATTTTTAGGGGTGAATCCGATCTGAATCCGGCCCCTGTCCTGCGCACTCGTTCAGCAAGCTGACCGGACAAATGCCGAACAACCGCCCTAGTGGACGCTTCACGCCACCCGCTCTGCCTGACGACGGGTGACCTGCAACGCCTGTTCGACCAAGCCCCAGTCGGCACCGGGCCGGTGTGCGCCCTCGCTGAGCACCTGACGGAAGCCACGCCCGCCCGGCTGCCCATGGAACAGGCCAAGCAGGTGCCGGGTGATGTGCTTCAGGGCCAGGCCGCCGGCCAGCTGTGCTTCAACATACGGACGCAGCGCGACCAGCAGCTCCTCACGCCCGCGCAGCGGCTGCCCTGTCTGGGCACAGTCCAGCGCATGCAGCACATAGGGATCGTGATAGGCCGCCCGGCCGAGCATGACCCCGTCCAGGTGCTGCATATGCTCCTGCGCGGCCTCTACCGTGGCGATGCCTCCATTGATCACCAACGGCAGGGTCGGGCGCTCGCGCTTGAGCTGGTAAGCCCATTCGTAGCGCAGCGGCGGAATTTCGCGGTTCTCCTTGGGCGACAGGCCCTTGAGCCAGGCATTGCGGGCGTGCACCACCACCATCGCCGCGCCCGCCTGTACCTGCCGGTCCACAAAACCGGCAAACACGTCGTAGTCCTTGTCCTCGTCCACGCCCAGGCGGCACTTCACCGTGATCGGGATATCCACCGCAGCGACCATCGCCGCAACGCATTCAGCAACCAATTCAGGTTCGCGCATCAGGCAGGCGCCAAAACGCCCGGCCTGGACCCGGTCGGACGGGCAGCCACAGTTGAGGTTGACCTCGTCATAGCCCCAATCGGCGGCAATGCGCGCAGCCTGCGCCAGCGCAGCCGGATCACTACCACCCAGCTGCAGCGCCAGCGGCTGCTCGACCGGATTGAAACCGATCAGCCGCTCGCGGTCGCCATGGATCACCGCGTTGGCATGCACCATCTCGGTATACAGCCGCGCACCCGGCGCCAGCAGCCGGTGGAATACCCGACAATGCCTGTCGGTCCAATCCATCATCGGGGCAACGGACAGGCGCAGGGAGTCGTCGTAGCGGGAGTTTTGAGGCAGGGAAGGCATGCAGCGCGGGATCTTGTGGTGCGTGGATCGGCTATTTTCGCCCAAGTCCCGGCTTCACGCTGGCATACCGATGCTGGCTTTCAGCTTGCGACCGGGTTTGTGTGCGGCCGTTTGGCTGCAAGCGGCTCCAAAAGCTGGCGGATCACGGCAGCAGGGACAGGCCGCAGCGATCCGCCTGGATCAGGACTGCCCAAGGCAAACACCGGGGCGTTGATCAAGGCAGATCCGGCATCAGCAACAACAACGCCAGCCATAGCACCTTGCAGGCCACGTGCAGGGCCTGATCCAGGTTGTAGCTGATGCGGTGCCCGCACTTGAGATCGTCGATCAGCATGTGGCTCAGGGTTTCCAGCACCGCGAGCACGATGCTGCCGGTGATCCAGCCCACGGCACCGCCATGGATGACACCATGCGCGGCCAGTGCCTGGTACCAGGGCACATCGGGCACCGGCGCATGCCGGTTCTTGGCGCGCGACAGAAACTCACCCTGCAAGGGGTAGTCGGCCACGGCATGGGCGACGATCAACAACCCAAACATCTGTAACAGCGCGTAGTAGGCCATCTATCGTTTGCATCGGGATGTGGATCGGAGTCTGGCACCACTTGGGGCATTGGCGCGATCTGTGCTGCACAAACGTCCGGGGATTTACACCCGACAACGCGCAAACCCGGCACTCAAGCAATGGCCCGCTCGCGGTCGCCACCAGATCCGCCTGCCGGCACGCCCCCTGCGTGCCCACTGCAAACCGACTCTGCAGCACTACCGCCCTTTGGCTCCTTGCTCGCTGTTCCTTGTGCTTGTTGTCCTGGCGCCTGCCATGCGGACCTGGGTCGATATGGCAGGCCCAGTCTAGATCGATGACGTAAGAGTTCGGTGACGTAAGAACTGCGCCGCTAGAATTGGCGGACATTTCTTCGAGCACCGTCATGAACGCCTATGCCCTGCTGGCCTGTGCCATCGCACTGGAAGTGCTCGCCACCTCACTGCTCAAGGCTTCTGATGGCATGAGCCGACTATGGCCAACCGTTGGCGCCCTGGCCGGCTACAGCGTGTGCTTCTGGTTGCTGGCGTTGGTGATGAGAACCATCCCTACCGGTATCGCTTATGCGATCTGGTCTGGTGTCGGCATCGTGTTGATCTCCCTGATCGGCTTGTTCGTGTTCAAGCAGAAGCTTGATGCGGCCGCCATCGTCGGTATCGGCCTGATCTGCGCTGGGGTACTGGTGATCAACCTGTTCTCGCGCTCGTCGGCGCATTGAACTGGCATGGCTCCGGCGGGGATCGCTGGTAACGCCCCTGCCGAGCATGCCTCGGCACTACCGCCGTTGCCCCCTCCCTTTTGCGTAGCAAAGGGGAGGGTTGGGGAGGGGTGCTCTGGCTCTTGCCTGCTTCGCAGCTTACGCCGCTCCACAGGTGCCTTGGAAAGCCCCTGCCGAGCATGGCTCGGCACTACCTTGCTTCGATCGGCGCTGGCTTAAACTGTGCGCCCCCCGCGTCAGGAAGTTGTCGATGTACGGAACAGACGTTGCGTTGTTGGTTATCGATCTACAACCGGATTTCATGCCCGGCGGTGCCCTGCCCTGCCAGCATGGCGATGCCATCGTGCCCGCCATCGCCGCGCTGCTGAACGCGCGTGAATATCAAACCGTAGTTGCCACCCAGGATTGGCATCCCGGCGATCACGCCTCGTTCGCCAGCCAACATGCCGGCCGTAAACCGTTCGACGCCATCGAGCTGCATGGCCAGCCACAAACGCTGTGGCCGGACCACTGCGTACAAGGCACAGCCGGTGCGACGCTGGATGCACGCGTGGACTGGAAGCATGCCGACCTGATCCTGCGCAAAGGCAGCCAACGCGAAGTGGACTCGTATAGCGCGTTCCGCGAAAACATCGGCCCACAGGCAACACGCGCGCCAACCGGTCTGGCCGGCTGGCTACACGAGCGCGGCATCCGCGAAGTCCATGTCTGCGGACTGGCGCGCGATTACTGTGTGCTGTGGAGCGCGCAGGATGCCGCCATCAGCGGGTTTGCCGTGCGCTTCCTGTGGGACCTGACCCGTCCGGTTTCGGCAGCCAATGATGCCTCCACCCGCATCGCCTTGACCGAATGCGGCATTCACATCGACTGAGCCAGACCTGCTGATCCGGCTCGACTGCTCAGCGGAACACCACCGTGCGGTGGCCATTGAGCAGTATGCGATGCTCGACATGACGGCGTACCGCACGTGCAAGCACCTGCGATTCGGTATCACTGCCCAGCTGCACCAGGTCACGCGGCGTCATCGCATGATCCACGCGTGCCACGTCCTGCTCGATGATCGGGCCTTCGTCCAGATCCGAGGTCACGTAGTGCGCGGTGGCGCCGATGATCTTGACCCCACGCGCATGTGCCTGGTGGTACGGCTGCGCACCCTTGAAGCTGGGCAGGAAGCTGTGATGGATGTTGATCGCGCGGCCGGAAAGCGCCTGGCACAGGCGCGGCGACAGGATCTGCATGTAACGCGCCAACACCACCAGATCAATACGCTCGCGCTCGACCAGGTCGATGATCTGCTGTTCCTGCTGCTCGCGGTTATCGGCATCCACCGGCAAATGATGGAACGGCACATCGTAGGAACCGGCCAGCCCGGCGAAGTCATTGTGGTTGGACGCAACCGCAGCGATATCCACCTTCAGCTGGCGGCTGTGGGTGCGGAACAGCAGGTCATTGAGGCAATGGCCCTGTTTGCTGACCAGCACAAGCAAGCGCGCGCGGCGGCGCGCATCGTGCAGCTTCCATTGCATCGCGAACTCCTCGCCCAAGCCCTGCAGGCGCGCGCGCACCGCCGGCTCGTCACCGGCTTTGTGCATGTCGAAATGAACACGCAGGAAGAAGCGACCGCTTTCGTCGTCACCAAACTGCTGCGCATCGAGGATGTTGCAGCCCGCCTCGAACAGCAGGCCGGACACGCGATAGACGATGCCGGTGCGGTCCGGGCAGGAAAGGGTGAGGATGAAATCAGGACGCATGGCCAACAACATTTATCAGTGGGGTCGTGGAAAGTAACCGTTCCGGTCGATTCCCGGCAAAGACAGTTGCAGCTGACACGATTCACCCATCGGCCGGCTCAGTGCGGATGCACCGTCAGCGCCACCAGCCGCATCACCAACGGCCGCACCACCAGCACGCAGCAGAAGGCGGTCGGCATCGCCAGGCAGTAAGCCGACAACACCCGCGCCGGGAACTGGCCATCGATGCCGGCATTGGCGGCGGTGATCACCAGGCACATCAGCATGGCCATGATCGAGGCCATGAAGAACGCGAAAACAACAGGCGTGGTGCGCGCATGCAATTTCCAGCGGGCAACGGCGACGGAACGGGGGTCTGGCATCCAGCGAGGTCCATGCATGCAGCAATCAGGCGCTGCGGGCCGGGCACGATAGTCGGCGAGCCGGGGAACGGCTAGATCGCGTCGGCTTGGGGCTTTATAAAGATTTACTTTGCAATCCTCCCGGAAAATGCCAACCGGCATGAACATTCTCCACTCCATCCGCAGCTTCATCCGCACCGCCGACGCCGACGCCGGCAGCCTGGCCGCTGCCGCGCGCACCCTGGGCATCAGTGCGGCAGCGGTGGGCCAGAACATCGCCCGTCTGGAAGCCCATCTGGGCGTGCGCCTGTTCAACCGCACCACCCGCCAATTGGCCCTGACCGAGCGTGGCGCGCTGTATCTGGCGCAGGTGCGGCATATCGAGCGCGACCTGCAGCGGGCCCAGGCAGCGGTGACCGACCCCGACGCGATACCGGCGGGCCGCCTGCGCATCGCCAGCAGCGCGGCGTTCGGCCGGCATGTGCTTGCGCCATTGCTGCCGGCCCTGCAACAACGCTATCCGCGGCTGGAAATGGAGCTGCTGCTGGCCGACCGCAGCGTCGATCACGCCCATGAGGACGTGGATGTCAGCATCCGCATCGAGCCGCAGCTGGAAGAGGGATTGGTGGCACGGCCCATCGCGCAGGTGCCGTTCGTGTTCTGTGCCGCACCGGCCTACCTGGCCATCGCCGGCACGCCGCGTACACCCGACGAGCTGCGCGAGCATCGCTGCCTGTTGTTCCGCTATCCGCTGGATGGGCGCTACCTGCGTTGGGGTTTCGTCCGCGATGGCCTGCGCTTTGATGCCGAAGTACAACCGGCACTGGTCAGCGACGACATCGATGCACTGGCGGCGATGGCGGCCCGCGGCGGCGGCATCACCCGGTTGGCAGCCTTCGTCGCCGCGCCGTATCTGGCCCGCGGCGAACTGCAGGCCTTGTTCCAGGATGAGGCCAGCGGCGATGCGCGGGCCTCGCCGGAGCCGATGCGCTTGTTCCTGTGTGTCAGCGACCGCCGCGACCTGACCCCGAAAGTCCGCGCGCTGCTGCAGCACATCCTCGATGCCCTGCCGCCGGCCTGGCGCATCGGCATCGACCACGCCTGAGCGCCAGCTGCGGTATACCGCTGGCCCCTCCGCCGAACGTCAGCCCTGCCTGGCGGGCTTGAACAGACCGCGCACTTCATGTGGTTCGCAGCGCAGGTACTGCGGCGACACCGTCAACTGTGCGCCCAACGCTGCGGCCGCATGCCACGGCCAACGCGGGTCGTAGAGGATGCCGCGGGCGATGCCGATCGCATCGGCCTTGCCGTCGACGAGGATTTGCTCGGCGTGCGTCGGCTCGGTGATCAGGCCCACCGCGATCACCGGCGTGCCAATCTCGGCCTTGATCGCAGCGGCCTGCGGCAGCTGGTAGCCGGGCTCCACCGGGATCTGCTGGCGCGGGTCCAGCCCGCCACTGGAGACATGCAGGAAATCGTTGCCGCGTGCTTCCAGCGCCTTGGCCAGCACGATGCTCTGGGCAACATCCCAACCGCCTTCCACCCAATCGGTTGCAGAGATGCGTACACCCAGCGCAACGCTGCTCGGCACCACCGCGCGCACGGCATCGAATACACGCAGCAGCAAGCGCATGCGGTTTTCCAGCGAACCGCCGTAAGCATCATCGCGCTGGTTGCTCAGCGGCGACAGGAACTGATGCAGCAGGTAGCCATGCGCGGCATGCAGTTCGATCAACTCCAGACCAAGCCGCACCGCGCGCCTGGCGGCAGCGACAAAGTCTTCGACCACCGCATCGATGCCGGCGCTGTCCAGTGCTTCCGGAATGGGATCACCGGCCTTGAACGGCAATGCCGACGGTGCCAGCACCTGCCAGCCGTGCTCCTGTTCCGGCGCGATCGCGCCACCGCCATCCCAAGGGCGCGCAGTGGATGCCTTGCGCCCGGCATGGGCCAGCTGCACGCCGATCGGCATGTTCGACCAGCGTCGCGTCGATGCCAGCACCTTGGCCAGCGCGGCCTCGGTAGCGTCGTCCCATAAGCCCAGATCGGCCCAGCTGATGCGCGCACCCGGCTCAACCGCAGTGGCTTCAATGATCAACAAGCCGGCGCCGGACTGCGCCAACTGGCCCAGATGGATCGTGTGCCAATCAGTGGCCTGCCCATCCTGCGCCGAGTACTGGCACATCGGCGCGATGACGATACGGTTGGAAAGGGAAAGCGGGCCTAGCGACAACGGTGAGAAAAGCTGGCTCACGTGGGGAACGTCCATCAACAGTGGGGGCGCTCATTGCACGCCGCGCCGGCCGTTGATTCAACCGGCGAGATGGATCACTGCGTCTTGATGCCGTCCAACAGGAACGCAAGTGCCTGCGCGCAGGGCATTTCCACCTTCAACGACAACAGGTGATCGGCACGGGTGCGACCGAGATTGACAGCGGCTATCGGCAAACCGGCCTTGGCGGCGGCATCGACGAAGCGGAAACCCGAATACACCATCAGCGACGAACCCAGTACCAGCACCGCGTCGGAACGCTGCAGGTGTTCATGTACGGCAGCAACGCGCTCGCGTGGCACGTTCTCGCCGAAGAACACCACGTCCGGCTTCAACACACCGCCACATGCGTCGCAGGCAGGCACATCGAACGAAGAGAAATCAGCCTCCAGATCGGCATCACCATCGGGCGCGATGCCCGCTTCCAGTATGTCCCAACCAGGGTTGGCGTCCAGCAGGCGTTGTTGCAGCAACTCACGCGAGCTGCGTGCTTCGCAGCCCATGCAGCGCACCTGGTCCAGCCGACCATGCAGGTCGATCACGGTCTGGCTGCCCGCTGCCTGATGCAGGCAATCCACGTTCTGGGTCAGCAGCAGCTCGATACGGCCATCGGCTTCCAACGCCGCCAGTGCACAGTGCGTGCCATTGGGCAAAGCCTGACCGAAGCGCGGCCAGCCCAGCAGGCTGCGCGCCCAGTAACGCTTGCGGGTTGCTTCCTCGCCCATGAAGGCCTGGTAAGTCACCGGCGGCGTGCGCTTCCATTGCCCGTCGCGGTCGCGATAGTCAGGGATGCCGGAATCGGTGCTGCAACCGGCGCCTGTGACGACGAACAAGCGCCGGTGGCCGGCGATGAACTCCGGCAACTCGGTGATCACTGCCGGCGACAAATGCCCGGCCTGTGCCGATGAAGTGCTCATCGCCGTGCGGCTCAGGCCTGCGTCGGCAGTGTCGGCACAGTGGTCGGATGACCTTCGCCATCGAGTGCGATCATCACGAACGTACCCTTGGTGCAGAGCGCGCGTTCGCCGTTGTGCAGGTCTTCGGCAATCAGCTCGACTTCCACATGCATCGAGCTGCGACCGACCTGGACCACCCGGCCAATGGTTTCCACCATCTGTCCGATGCGGATCGGCAGCTTGAAGTCGACCTGGTCCGAGCGTGCGGTCACCACCGTGCAACGCGAATAACGGGCGGCGGCGAGGAAGGCCGCCTTGTCCATCCACGCCAGTGCCTGCCCACCGAACAGCGTGCCCATGTGATTGGCATGGTTGGGAAATACAATTTCCGCCATGCGGACTTCAACCGGCGGATTGGTTTCGACGATGGGGGTCATGGAGGCATCACCTGTAAGTTGGCGCAGATGATACGCCCGCAAAGCTGTGCAGCCGGTGAGTGCTCTACCCTCTCCCTTCGGCGCAGCCGAGGGGAGGGCTGGGGAGGGGTGCCTTTGCTGTTGCTGTTGCCTATGGTTTCCGCAAAAACTGCAATCGAGCGCTACGTGTAGAGCCTAAAAGCACCCCTCCCCGACCCTCCCCTTCACCTGCGGTGAAAGGGAGGGAGACCAGCGCCCTCCCCTGCGTTGCGTGCAAGGGAGGGCGTCGATCAGAACGCCATATCGAACGCAACTTCGCCCTGCACGCCAACCTGGTAGGCAGAGGCGCGGCGCTCGAAGAAGTTGGTCAGCTCCTGCACGTCCTGCAGCTCCATGAACGGCAGCGGGTTGCGCACGTTGTACTTCTTGGCCATGCCCAGCTTCAGGAAATGGTTGTCGGCGCAGTGCTGCAGGTACTCGCGCATGTCGCGGGTGGAGATGCCGGCCACGCCGCCGGACAGCACGTCCTCGGCGAACTGCACTTCGCAGTCGATGGCCTCTTCCAGCATCTGGTAGACCTCCTGCTCCATCTTCGCGTCGAACAGATCGGGTTCTTCAGCGCGGATCTTGCGCACGCACTCGAACGCGAACTCCATGTGGCAGCTCTCGTCGCGGAACACCCAGTTGGTGCCCGAAGCCAGGCCCGGCAGCAGGCCACGCGAACGGAAGTAGTACACGTAGGCGAAGGCGGCGAAGAAGAACAGGCCTTCGATGCAGGCAGCGAAGCAGATCTGGTTGAGCAGGAACTGGCGGCGATCGTCGCGGGTTTCCAGACGCTTGGTTTCCTGCAGCGCATCGATCCACTTGAAGCAGAACGCCGCCTTCTTCTTGATCGAGTCGATGTTCTCCACTGCGGCAAAGGCCTTGAAGCGCTCTTCCGGATCCGGCAGGTAGTTGTCCAGCAGGGTCAGGTAGAACTGCACGTGCAGCGCTTCTTCGTACAGCTGGCGCGACAGGTACATGCGCGCTTCCGGCGCATTGAGATGCTGATACAGGTTCAGCACCAGGTTGTTCGACACGATCGAGTCGCCGGTGGCGAAGAACGCGACCAGGCGATGGATCAGGTGCTGGTCGGCCGGCGACATCTTCTGGTGCAGGTCGGTGATATCGATCTGGAAATTGATCTCCTCCACCGTCCAGGTGTTCTTGATCGCGTTGCGGTACATCTCGTAGAAGTCCGGGTAACGCATCGGACGCAGGGTCAGCTCGAAACCGGGATCGAGCAGCATTTGGCGGGATTCATTGGACATGGGGGTATCTCCTTTCCCTTCTCCCTGCGGGAGAAGAGCCTGTCCCCGCGAAGGCGGGGATGCCCCAAAGGGGCGGATTAGGGTTGGTTCTTGAAGGGTTGGGTCTGCTTGCTTTCAAAGCGCCCTCACCCCAACCCCTCTCCCGCAAGCGGGAGAGGGGCTTTGAGCTTTACTGGCAGGCTTCGCAGGCTTCCGGGTTTTCCAGCGAGCAGGCCACGGCTTCCACCGGGGTGTAGCTGCTGACCGTGGTCTTGGCGATCTTGGTGGCCGGACGCGAACGCAGGTAATACGTGGTCTTGATGCCCTGCTTCCAGGCGTACATGTACATGGACGACATCGCGCCGATGTTCGGGCTTTCCATGAACAGGTTGAGTGAGGCCGACTGGTCGATATAGGCACCGCGTGCGGCGGCCATGTCGATCAGCGAACGCATCGGCAGTTCCCATGCGGTGCGGTAGATGTGACGCAGGGTTTCCGGGATCTGCGGCAGGCTCTGGATGGAACCGTCGGCCAGCTTGATCGCATCGCGCACTTCCGGCGTCCACAGGCCGAGCTGCTTCAGCTCGGCAACCAGGTGGCGGTTGATCTGCAGGAAGTCGCCCGACAGGGTCTCGCGCTTGAACAGGTTGGACACCTGCGGCTCGACGCACTCGTAGCAACCGGCGATCGAGGCGATGGTCGCGGTCGGCGCGATCGCGATGATCAGCGAGTTGCGCAGGCCGTGCTGCTTGATGCGCTCACGCAGTGCGTCCCAACGCTCGACGTCGTCCGGCACCACGTTCCAGGCGTCGAACTGCAGCTCGCCGTGGGCAGCGCGGGTATCGTTGAACGAGGGGTGCTTGCCACGTTCCTGGGCCAGTTCACAGGACACTTCCAGCGCGTGGAAATAGATGGCCTCGGCAATCTTGGTCGACAGCGCGCGTGCTTCGGCGGAGTCGAAGGCCATGCGCTTGCGGAAGAACACGTCCTGCAGGCCCATGCAGCCCAGGCCAACCGGGCGCCAGCGCAGGTTGCCGCGACGTGCGGTCTCGATCGGGTAGAAGTTCAGGTCGATGACGCGGTCGAGCTGGCGCACGGCCAGGCGCACGGTCTCGGCCAGCTTCTCGAAATCGAAATCGCCATGCGCGTCGAGGTGGTTGCCGAGGTTGATCGAGCCCAGGTTGCAGACTGCGGTCTCGTCGTTGGAGGTGATCTCCAGGATCTCGGTGCACAGGTTGGACAGGTGGATCACGTTGCCGGCGCGCAGGGTCTGGTTGCTGGCCAGGTTGCACTTGTCCTTGAACGTCATCCAGCCGTTGCCGGTCTCGGCCAGGGTGCGCATCATCCGCGAGTACAGCTTGCGTGCCGACACGGTCTTGCGTGCCTTGCCCTGGGTTTCGGCCTGCACATAAGCCTGCTCGAAGGCCGGGCCGAACAGATCGGTCAGCTCCGGCACCACGCGCGGATCGAACAGCGACCATTCCTGGTCGGCCTCGACGCGCTGCATGAACAGGTCCGGCACCCAGTTGGCCAGGTTGAGGTTGTGGGTACGGCGCGAGTCATCACCGGCGTTGTCGCGCAGTTCGAGGAAGTCCTCGATGTCAGCATGCCAGGTTTCCAGGTAGACGCAGGCCGCGCCCTTGCGCTTGCCGCCCTGGTTGACCGCAGCCACCGAGGAATCCAGCGTCTTCAGCCACGGCACGATGCCGTTGGAGTGGCCGTTGGTGGACTTGATCAGCGAGCCGCGCGAACGCACGCGGGTATAGCTGACACCGATGCCGCCACTGAACTTGGACAGCTGGGCGATGTCGGCATAGCGGTCGTAGATGGATTCCAGCGAATCCTGCGGCGAGTCCAGCAGGAAGCACGAGGACAGCTGCTCGTGGCTGGTGCCGGCGTTGAACAGGGTCGGGCTGGACGGCAGGTAGTCCAGGCTGCCCAGCCGCTGGTACAGCGCCAGTGCTTCGGGCACGTCCTCGCTCAGCGCGCTGGCGATGCGCAGGAAGAACTGCTGCGGGGTCTCGATGACCTTGCGCGAATGCGGATGCCGCAGCAGGTAGCGGTCATACATGGTGCGCAGGCCGAAGTAATCGAAGTTCAGGTCGTAGGCCGGATCGATCGCGTCGTTGAGCTTGCGTGCATTGACCTGCACGAAGTTGAGCAGGCGGTCGTTGATCAGGCCGACTTCGTGGCCACGGCCGACCGACTGCGAGAACGCATGGATTTCCTGGCCGGAGACTTCCTTGCCGATGAAGTTGGCCAGCAGGCGCGCGGCCAGGCGGCCGTACTCGGGCTCTTCGCCGATCAGCAGGGCGGCGGTACGGATCGACAGCTCGTCCAGTTCCTGGGTGCTGGCGCCGTTGTACAGGCCGGAGATGGTGCGCGTGGCCACCCGCATCGGGTCCACCGCATGCAGGCCTTCGCAGCAGCGCTGGATGGCGCGGACAATCTTGTTGAGGTCTACCGGCTCGGTGCTGCCATTGCGCTTGGTCACGCTCATGGCGGTGGCGGTCGGCGGCGGGGTCAGTTCAAAACCGGCTTCAGCCGGAGCGACGTCAGTATGAGTGGCAGTCACGACGATGGTGTCCTTGCAAACGTTATGCACGCAGCTCCTGCCCGCGCAGGAAGCAGAGCCGGTACGGGGCAGCGAGCATGGAAGGACGGCGTCGCAGCAGCCGCGACAGCGCACGACCAAAAGTCGGCAGCAGCCACGGCACCACGTCACCAGCCGTCTTCCCCTCGAAGACACCGCAGCCGGCACCACGCGGTGTGCATCGCGTGGCTGTCGGCAGGTCTTCGGACTCATGGGCAGGAAGGCGGGGGCCTTCTCCTACTCCGCCGCTTCCCAAGGCCTGTGCCTCAGTGCTGTTGGCGGGGTCGTTCCCAATTACCGCTGCGGGGCAGTGCCGGACTAGCCTTGAAGGCATCACCAGCTTCCCTATTAATCCGACGGAAAACTCCGCCAGAACCGACGGAGCACAAGATAGTGGGGGTGTATGACAGGGTCAACACCAAATCTAGTATTTCTTTGCCAAGCCTTGCGGCACAAGGCTTGGACTGGCTGGCGCCCGGGCCGGACACTGCAACCTGCTGGAACGGAGTGCGCAGTCAAGCCTTTTGCAGAGTTTTTTTGTAGGGAAACAACCTGTCTTGATAACGTAAATTTCTGATGAAATTTTCGGGTATGACTTCCGGCCGACGCAGCCCTTGCCGCGAGCGGCCAAGCTGGTCGCAACCTCCCGCCACGAGCTCGCCGCCATGCGCCTGCTGCCCATCGCCACTTCGCTGGCCCTGCTGCTGCCGCTGGCCGCCCACGCCGCTACGGTAAAGGCGCCGGAACTGTCGGCCGACCAATGCGGGGTATCTACCGACTACAACGTGCTGGTCGACGGCGGCGGCATCTGGTTGCGTCGCGATACGCTGCCGATGCGCGAGATCGTGTTCCACGACGGCCAGTTGAGCATCGATAACCGCATGCAGACGGTATCGCCTGCCGATGCACAGCGTCTGCGTGCACTGGAGAACGGCGTGCGCCAGCTGATGCCGGCGGTGACCGGCATCGCCACCGAGTCGGTAGGCATCAGCTTCGATACGTTGGACTCGGTTTACGAAGGTCTCACCGGCAACGCCAACTCCCGCAAAGTGCGCAAGTTGCGCAAGGAGGCCGAACGCTTTGTCGAACAGACCATCGGCCGCGGCCGCTGGGACCAGGACCTGTTCAATGAAGGCTTCGAAGCACGGGTACAGGATGCCGCCGAGAGCCTGAGCGGCTCCATCGCCCGCAGCATGCTGTGGGCGGTATTCACCGGCGGCGAGGACAAGCTGGATGCGCGCGCAGACAAACTCGACGCCGAACTGGAGCAACGCCTGGAAGGACGCGCTGCCGCCCTGGAGCAGCACGCGCGGTCGTTGTGCACGCAGGTGCAGGCTTTGGATCGGCTGCAGTCGGCGCTGGAGTTCCGCCTCGATGGCCAACCACTGCAGATGATGCACGTGAGCGGCGATGGCGCGACGATGGCGGCGCGCGAGCAAGGCCAGGACGACAGCATTCCGTTGCCGACGAGGTAAAAGCGCGCCATCGGTAGTGGGGGGGCGCGCGCCCGGGGCGGGGGGTGCGGGGGGGGCGGCGCGGGGGCGGCGGGGGGGGGGCCCGGCCTGGGCGGG
>NZ_JBRRDY010000027.1:0-68285 GCF_056759935.1 Stenotrophomonas sp. STEN035 | reverse complement strand
GGCTTGGGCTTGCTTGGGCTTGGGCTCTAAAGCCCCTCTCCCGCCTGCGGGAGAGGGGTTGGGGTGAGGGCAGCTCTTGGCTCCTGAGGCTCTGCTCCAAAAGCCCCCCCCGCCCCAACCCTCCCCTTCGCTACGCGAAAGGGAGGGAGCAGAAGCAACTGCACAAACAAAAACACCGGCCATTGGCCGGTGTTTTTGATTCAACGGCAACAGCCCAAGGGCCGTGCCGCAAAAAACCTTACTTACGCTTTTTGCGCACGTACAACACCAACGAGTGCTCTTCCAGCTCAAAACCGTGCTCTGCCGCGATCTTCCGCTGCAGCTCCTCGATTTCCGGGCTTTCGAACTCGATGATCTTGCCCGAGTCCACATCGACCATATGGTCGTGGTGGCCGCCACGGTCCAGCTCGTAAACCGCCTGGCCGCCTTCAAAATTGTGCTTGAGGACCAGCCCCGCCGCCTCGAACTGGGTCAGCACACGGTAAACCGTGGCCAGCCCGATCTCATCACCGCAATCAAGCAACTGGCGGTAGATGTCCTCGGCAGTGAGGTGGTGGTGTTGGGGGGTGTTCTGTTCAAGCAGGGCAAGGATGCGCATCCGCGGATGCGTTACTTTCAAGCCGACTTTGCGCAGGTCATTGGATTCCATAGCCATCGTGTTCATTGGCGGTTTAACGCCAGTTATCTCCGGTCAGATCGCGCTGGGTGCCGGGGAGTGTATCATCGACCTGATTTCCTCAACTGCCCTACCTAATGCGCAACCTCCTGTTGATCGCCGTTGTCGCCCTGTCCACTACTGGCTGCGGCATCATCTACAAGCAGCCCATCTATCAGGGCAACCTGATCCGTGAACAGTCCGTGGCGCAGTTGCAGGTCGGCCAAAGCAAGCAGCAGGTCAATGCGCTGCTGGGCACGCCGTCCATCGCTGACCCGTTCCACGCCCAGCGCTGGGACTACACCGCCAGCCAGCGCGTGAACCGCCTGGGCAAGACCGAGGTGAAAAACTTCGTCGTGTTCTTCGAAAATGACCAGGTCACCCGCTGGGAAGGGGAGTACTTCCCGACCCAGGACGGCGACCTGGCACGCAACAGCGTGCGCCAGTTCGGCCGCAACCTGGCCAAGGACAAGAAGAAGGGCCGCTGATCCAGCGCCCCCTTCGTAGGGTCAATCGCCGCCGCGCGCTCGCCGGCGGCGATTTTCTTTGGGGTCGGCCAGCAACGGGCGCAGCAGTTCCACCCGGTCGCCGTCCTGCAGCAGCTGCTGCGGACGCGCCAGCACGCCGTGCACTGCCACTGCTACTACCTCGTCAGCGCCATCCAGCGCCGCCTCGGCCACCGCATCGGCGACCGTGCAGCCCTCAGGCAGCTCCAGCTGCCGCTGCTGGTAGCGGTCCGGCCAGGCCAGCACCACTTCTACACGCATCGCTCAGGCTTCCTGATCGGCCACGCGCACGAAGTCGTTGACCATGCGATCGGCCAAACCCTGGAAGCCCAGCGCCAAGGCCGGCCCCAGCAGCCGCGAGGTCGGCTCGAACTCCAGCTCCAGGGTGACCTTGCAGGCACTTTCGGACAGGGAATGGAACTCCCAGCGGCCGTGCAGGCGCTTGAACGGGCCTTCGCGCAGCTTCATATCGATGCTATGCGGGCGTTGCAGCGTATTTTCGGTCATGAACCAGGTCCGGAACGAACCCAGTCCCAGATCCAGCCGGGCAACCAGCCGCTCCTCGCCCTGCTCCAGGATTTCCGCCTTGTCACACCAGCGGAACCGACCAGGATAGGCGGCGACATCGTTGACCAGGTTGAACATGCGCTCGGCGGAGTGTTCGACCAGCGCGCTGCGACGAATGGTAGTCATGGCGATACAGATACAGAAAGTGTTCGGGGAGCCCCCGAATCGGAGACAATACGGAAATGAGCAAGAAACAAAGCAAGGATAAAGCAAAGAACGGGACGGCCGACAAAACCATCTCGTTGAACAAGCGCGCGCGCCACGAATACCATCTGGAAGAGCGGGTCGAAGCCGGCCTGGTGCTGCAGGGCTGGGAGGTCAAGGCGATCCGCGCTGGCCGCGGCAACATGACCGACGCCTACGCCTATGTGCGCGATGGCGAGATCTTCCTGATCGGCGCACAGATCACCCCGTTGATCCAGGCCTCTACCCACACCATTCCGGAAGACCGCCGCCAGCGCAAGCTGCTGCTGCACCGTCGCGAGATCGACAAACTGATCGGCCGGGTCGAGCGCGAAGGCTACACGCTGGTGCCCACCGCGATGTACTGGAGCAAGAACAAGATCAAGATCGAGATCGCGCTGGCCAAGGGCAAGCAGAATCACGACAAGCGCGACACCGCCAAAGAACGCGACTGGGACCGTGAGAAGCAGCGCGCAATGCGTGCCCACAACCGCAACGCCTGATGTCGACACAGCGCGCGGTGCAGGCAGCCAGCGCGCAGGATGTGCAGGCGCTTTGCGCACAGCTGCTGGCCTTCAATCGCAAGGCCAGCGGCAATAGTTTCGATGAGCTGCCACTGCAGCTCGCCAGCCACAACCAGGACGGAACGCTGCGCGGCGGCTTGCTCGGCGACATCTGTGCCGGCTGGCTCGCCATCCATCTACTGTGGATTGATCCCGAGCTGCGCGACCAGGGATTGGGCAGCCAATTACTGCTGGAGGCCGAACGACAGGCCAAGGCCGCAGGCGCGCACAGCGTAGTACTGGACACCTTCGACTGGCAGGCCGAGGGCTTCTATCTCGGGCACGGCTACGAAGTTTTCGGCCGCCTGCCCGACTTCCCGCCCGGCCATGAACGCATCTACCTTCGCAAGACGCTTTAACCCATCAAGATCCGGCGCAGATCACGGCGTTGGGTTCCAGGTGCCTGCAAGGCCGCGTACAGCACACTCAGACTGACCACTTCGCTCAACTCAGCAGCTTTGCGGTCATCCCCGCCCAACCACTGCCGCGCATCCTCGGCGGCCTCTGGCGGCAACATGGCCAAAATCGCGGCATCGTCCAGATCATCAACCTGTGATTGCAGCGCGCGCGCAAACCGCAGCACCCGCATGGTGTGAACCAATAGCTGAGCCAAACCCAAGACCATCGCGACGACAGCTACCCGCTCTACACCGGCAGGCGCAAGCCCGGACCAAGCCGACTGCAGCAACAACAGCAGCACTGCCGCCAACAGATAGACGCCAAGCCAGCGTCGACGCACCTGCCGCACCCAGCCCAGCGCCCCTCCACAAAGCAGCATCACCAACGGCGCAAGCTGCGCCCAATGGCTGCGTCCAAGCCAGGCCGCGATCAACACCACACCTGCCAGCACCAGATACAACAAGACGGGCGCCAACGCGCGCCGCCGAAACCCGGCCCCAACGCCACCCGCCAACAATCGCAGGCTGCGCAAACCGCACTGCTGCATGACGGCCCTCACTTTCACGAACTTGATGGCGGACATGGTCCAGCGACAAACGTCGCAGAAAGGTCGGCGCGGCGTTAAGCCTCACTCGACATCGTCAAATTGATGCGACGTCGCAGCCGCAAGTATTTGTGCAGATACTTGACTAGACTGCGGCCCCACCAAGGAGCTCTTTGACGATGGATCGCTGGTACACCGCAACACTGCTATCGCTGATCGTTCACCAGATAGATGCCGCCTACTGGCACGAATGGGACATGTTCCATGTACCTGGCGGCATACAAGGCTTCCTGCTGTTCAACGCGCTGGCAGTTGGCCTGCTGCTCCACGGCTATCGGCAGGTCATTCTTGGCACGCCACAAGCAAGACGCTACGCCCTGCTCTGCGGCGGCATTGGTGTTCTCACCGCCCTGCTACATGCCGGCTTTGCCGCCGTAGGAAACCAGCAGTTCGGCCTGCCGCTATCCATCGCGACCATCGTCGCCTGCCTGGTAAGCGGCACCGGCCTTTTGCTAAAGGCCCGCCACAACCTCAATTCACACGGGTGACGCTTCAGGTTTTTCCCCTGCAGCATTCATGATGCCAGCGAGGCCTGGGTCAAAACATCGTCCACAGCGCCCAGTGAATCAGCGCCTTACCGAGGTGGCGCTGTCGCCGACAGGCCGACTCCCAGCCCTGACCAAAATACGAAAAAAGCCCGCCAAGCACTTACGCTCGGCGGGCCTTTCCGTTCTGTAGTACCAAACGGAGATGTTCTGGAAGCGCTTGGTCAGCTTTTACTGTTTGACACCAAGGACCGCCGACGGCAGCCAACCACGGTTACCCATTTCATCATCGACTTCGACCATTCCTCCATTTCGCCTGCCCGTGGGATAAGCGAGCATGCCCGGCTTGAGTTCAGCCACCACAGTCGCCTGGCTATCCGGCTGGGCCAGCAATCGCGCCATGCGATGCAACATCATGGTCCCTGCAGTTGCGGCCATCTGGCCACCGGCGACTACATTCTGGCTTACAACCTGCTGCGCCACCTGCCCCGCTGCACCGACCATGCCGCCCTGTTGGGCAGCCAGACCCATCGCAGCCTGCGCCACGCCTGCACCGATGCCCTGACCTGCAACCTGCTGTGCCACCTGCCCCGCTGCACCCATCATGCCGCCTTGCTGGGCTGCTAGGCCCATCGCAGCCTGCGCCACACCTGCACCGATGCCCTGACCTGCAACCTGCTGCACCACTTGGCCGGCAGCACCCAACATGCCACCTTGCTGCGCCACCGCTCCCATCGCAGCCTGCGCCACACCGGCACCCACGCCTTGCCCTGCAACCTGCTGCAACACCTGACCCGCAGCGCCAGCCATGCCGCCAGATTCGGTCATCGCGCCCATTGCGGCCGACGCGACATTGCCGCCAACCACGTGATCCACGCCATGCTGCGTCATCTGCCCCGGCATGCCGCCGATCGCACCCCGCTGCGTAGCATCGGCATGTACCGCCATCGGCGCCGCAGGCCCTGCTTGCAACCTTGCTGCGGCGACATTGGCCAGCCTGGCTTGCGATGCAGCCAGCGTCTGGTAGGCATCCGGTGGCGCTACCGGCGCCACTCCACGGGTTGCCTGCGGCACATTGCGATTGGCCAAAACGCCGCGCTTTTTGCTGACCTCCTCAACCATCCGCTCATAGGCCTCTTCGTAGGCCTCCTTGATGACCTTGCCAATCTCGGTGTTGTCCCAGCTGCCAGCATTTACCCCCGCGCTGCCCTGCAGGTTCGAGGCAGACACGGCTGCCGCCCAAGCCTTGTCGGTGATTTTGGCTTCGCCGGTCACACTGACGAGCTGCTCTGACGTGCGTACATCAACCAGGGTCAGCACCACTTCGGCGGTCTGTCTTTTCGTCGATAGCTTGCCTGCCACGCCCAAGGTGGCAACGTTCATCATCGCCCCCATCAAGCCCCGCTTGCTACCACCATTGGATGCGCCCGCGCCGATGCTCATGCCACCAGCATTGGGATTCTGCGACACGATATCCGGTACCAGCACGAAGTCCGCGCCACGCATCTGCCCACCACCGATATTCTGACCTTCCTGCAAATGCCCGCCCATGGCCAGCTCGCGCTCAGCCTGCGCTGCGGTAAACCCGGCGCCGCGATCAAGCACGGTAAAGCACTTGGAATCGTTGACCAGCACCCGCAGCATGCGGGTAGGTGCGGGCAGGCCGTAGGTCGCCCAGATTCCCATGCCGTCATCCGGCTCGACGATGCGCAGACTGCCCTGCGGCGCCCTGCACTTGTCCGATGACATACCCAGGAACGCCTGGCTTGGAAAGCTCGCCGTCGCCGACACGAGCGCAATGAAACCGGCTGCCAGAACGGCAGGCCGATGGATGGTGGTCTTCATGTATATCCCCCTGTTTCCGCACTCCATGCGAAGTTGCGGATATGAATCGTCCTAATCAAATAAAAGCCCGCATCAACCTGCGAACTCACGTTTCCGTCACATATATTAACAAGTCATAAGTATAAATAGGGACCGTAAGAGCCACCCCGTCAGACCCCGCCAACAACCGTGGGCAATCGGCATAGCGCGCTGGCGGCTCCAACGCGAGCCTTCCCCCTTTTGGCCACTGCACTGTTACGTCTACGGGCTGGCGGAATGGAAAGGCGCCATGATGGTCGTCTCTGCCTTCTGATCACCGAGCGCCCCACGCATGCGTGACTGTTCAGCTCTTTGGCTGTAGCATTCACTCTGTCAGCGAGACTTTTGGCAGCTTTTCGTCACGTTTCACCCAAAAGTCGTTACAAATCAACGCTTAACCGGGGGTGCACTGGTTTCGACGGGGGTTGTGAAGTCGCTTGGCGCATGCCGAGGGGGTAGCTTTCCTCGTAAATCCAGCTGCAAAACTCTAGTTGCCAACGACGACAACTACGCTCTCGCCGCTTAAGGCGTAAGCCCCGAACCCACTTGTGCCCGTGCTCGTGGATGTAGGGTCATTATCACGGAACCGGCTGTGACGGCTGCCTGTCAGTCACGGCTTAACCAAAACAGGCTGGTCCTGGGGTGCGCTTTGCACACCGTGCTGCCACAGGACGAGACCCAACGGTGAGCTAAGCATGTAGTGCCGGGGATGGAGTGCCTTCGGACGGCGGTTCAATTCCGCCCACCTCCACCATTAGTTGGACCGTCAAGGTCCCGATTAGGCCGGAAACCCAATAACAGCACGGGTTTCCGGCCTTTTTTGTGTCCAAGCCTGTGCGACGGTGGGGTACAACATGGGATATCTAGGGAATCCACAGAATCGATACCCCTTATCGACCCTAGCTACCAAAGAGGCACTGTCGCCGGGCTATGCACCCGCTGGCATGCCATTCAACCGGCACCCAAACAAGAAAAGCCACCAAAGGTGGCTCTCCGCTTCTACCGACTATTCCATCAACCCGGTGCGGGTGGTTGCGTCGTGCCGTAAGGCTTACAGCCAGTGAGACCACACACGTACCAAACTCCACCGATCTGGATCGTGAAGGCTGCTGCCGTTCCTGCAATTCCCAAGAGGCTCAAGCCCAGAAGCAAACAAGCAATCTTCCTGCGAGACTTCAACATGGTGCTGTCCTTGTCATTGCGCCAGTTCCTTACTGGCAGGCCGAGATTAGCCCAGCTTCCCCAGATCTTTGCAAGTTGCTCATAAATCGAAGGCGCCTTACGTCCCGAGTACCTATCTCTGGCCCTCGGCCGCACAAGATCGTTCGATGCGGCTGCAGGTTGGAGTGTCGACCAGAGTCGCAATGGGCTACAGAGCAGGATTGTCCACTCCCCACAACTCAATGCCAGTCCAAAGACGGCCGCCCACTCAGTTTCACTGGAGAGCGACGTTGGTTTGGATGCCTCACCCGCAGGCACGCGTGTCATTTCTGTGCTGGACAATGCCGACACTTAGCTTGCGCCACCAGCTTGCCGGGTACGGATGCAGCCATTTGCGAGGCAAGGGTTTGCCGAACCGGGATTTGCAAAGCACGCGCCCTTTGAGCCATTCGATCTCAAATCCGGCCCACTCCGGCAGAGGAAGCGCTCCCATGTTGAATGAAACAGCAGGACGCACTTCATTCCAGAAGATGGCCTCCAGTTCGTCAAGCGAGTACTTGGACTCTGCGCAGGCGCGAGCGACGTCTGCGAGAAAGATCGACGGATCGGTGTCCATCCAGAAATTCTGCATGTGATCCCACACCGGAGCGCGATCCTGAATGTCTTCGTATGGTGGTCTCATGCCAGCAAGCTACCAGATAGCAGAACCCTTGGCCCCGATCATATGACCCACCCACAACAGGCTGGATGATGGGCTCTTCCGTTGGTACGGTTTTATCCGAGGGTAGCCGGGTCCGGCCAAAACATTGACGCACAACCTGACCGAACAAGCCGCGTTCACCCTCGTATGCTGGTGCCGGGCCACCGTCGTCATAGATGGTGCCCAACATCTGCAGTTTGATTGAGTCACGCCATCCGGCCCGTATCCAGCAGCTGCGCTACCCGCTTCAAACTATCAGGTTGATTCCCGCCGAAGCCATCAAAACCAATCGCAAGGAGATAGAAGTGGAAATTTCCATTCGTCCTGCCACTGCTGCTGACATGGAACCCGTCGCCTCGCTCTTTGATCAATACCGGCAGTTCTATGGTCAAGTTCCCAATCCCGGCTTGGCTCAGGAGTTCATTGGCGCCCGTCTGCTGGAGGGATCCTCCCTGATCCTGGTTGCGGCTGATTCCGCAGGCAATCTTCTCGGCTTCACCCAACTCTATCCACTGTTCGACTCCGTTGGTGCTACGAAAAGCTACGTTCTCTACGACCTGTTTGTGTCTGCAGACGCTCGCCGCCTGGGCGTGGCCAGAGAGCTGATGGTTGCTGCCGTTTCGGTTGCGAAGGGGCTTGGCGCCGGGCGCATTGAACTGCAGACCGCGAAGGACAATATTCCAGCACAAAGACTCTATGAGGGTCTCGGATGGGCGCGGGACAACGACTTCTACATCTACGCCATCACGCCGTAAGACAGCACCGATCTTGGTCGATCAGGCAAGCCGCCCAAGACCGCCCCCTTCCCACGACGCTCATGTGGATATCAGCGCCAGCGTCTGGCCGACGATTCAAGCGCCCTTGGGCGCCCTTCCAGCACCTGGAGACAACGGCTTTGTCAGATAAATCCTAGGCCAAGTAAGGTGTATCCCTCATTGAGGTAGTGGTATCCCGGACAGCACCATTACAGACTCTTGGCTGTCCGCCATCGCAGCAGGTGCTGTATGGACTACGAGAAATTGCGGGATCACTTCGACGTTCTGGCGCAGCAGGTCGTGCAGGACGCCACCTCGCTTGGCGAATACGAGCGCAAGCAGAAGCTGCTGGAGATGCACCAGCTTGTCGACAGGATCGTTGAGGTGGTGCCGGACGATGATGAGCAGGCCAGCATCCTGTGCAGGCTGGAAGACCTGGTCTACCGCGCCAACAGCGCCATCAATGCTGCCGAGCAGCTTGAGAACCTCAGGAAGAAGTCCGCAGTGGCCTATGGCTGGTCATTGCAGGCGGACTGAGCATCAGCCCGGTCGATAGGGAATTGCCCTGACGGCATTGCCCGGTCGCAGCGCGCGCTCCTGACATCCACAAGCCGCCTACTACGCATCCAGGCTTCAACTCCGGCACCATAGCCATCAGGGCCGCCTACGGGCGCGCACTGGATGCAGCAAGGTCGGCTCGACCTTGCCGCCAGACCCACCGTCATGGATTACGGCAATGGCAGCCCAACGCGGTTCCCAGCATTCCCCTACCCGCCTGATGAAAGCCGTCGCCAACGTGTTGTTGGCAGCCTGTACGGCCTGGCCTGCATTCGCCAGCGCAGCCGCAGCACCCGAGCGGCAAGCCACCACACCCAAACTTGAAGGCAGCCAGCTCACGATGCTGGACGCCGCATTGGCGGGCTTGCCAGCCCAGCGCCCCGGCGTCACCGACATCTACGTGCTCGGCGTGGCCGGCGATGCCGACGAAGATGTCTTCACCAATGAGGTCGCCTATCTGCGCGAGCTGTCGGCCAGGCGCTGGGGTGCCGAAGGCCGCATGATCAGCCTGGTCAACCAGCCTGCCCTGGGCCATGGTGGCCCGCCGCAGGCTCTGGCTACCGCCGACAGCATCGGCCATGCGCTGAACGGACTCGGGCAAAAGCTGGACCCGAATGAAGATGTGCTGTTCCTCTACCTGACCAGCCACGGACTGCATGACAACAGCGTCTACCTGCATACCGGCCGCGACCAGGAAGACTATCTGGCGCCGGCACAGCTCGCGCGGATGCTGGATCAAGCCCAGATCGGCAATGCGGTGATCGTGGTCTCGGCCTGTTTCTCGGGCGCCTTCGTACCGGCACTGATGTCTCCACAGCGCATGGTGATCACTGCCGCGCGCAAGGACCGTCCATCCTTTGGCTGCGGCAATACCGATAGCGCCACCTGGTTTGGCCGCGCCTTCCTGGTCGAAGCCCTGAACGCTACCAATGACTTCGCCCACGCCTACACACTGGCTGCCGGCAACGTACGGCGCCGCGAGAAGGAGCAAGGCGAGCTCCCCTCCGAACCGCAGTTCAAGAACGGCAAAGCGGTGGCTACCGTGCTCGAACAGTGGCGCGCAGGCTTGCCGGACACACCTGCCGTGCCCTATCCCTTCGTTTACCAGCGCCCTTCCGGGGCCAAGACCGTCACGCCCAAGAGCAAGCCCGTCAGCAACAATCGCAAGGATTGAGTTCGTCCCACGGACGCTAGATGAAGCCGGTGGTGCTACCCATTCAGGATGGCAAGCGCCGCCGCCCGGCTTCTGCGAAAATATGGCATGACTGACTTCTCTTCCCTGCCGCTGTCGCCGGCACTCGCTCCTGGCATCGACGCGCTGGGCTATACCTCGATGACGCCGGTACAGGCGCTGGCTCTGCCGCCGATCCTGGAAGGCCGCGACGTGATCGCGCAGGCCCCGACCGGCAGCGGCAAGACCGCCGCCTTCGGGCTGGGCCTGCTGAACCGCCTCGACCTGTCCATCAGCCGCACCCAGGCGCTGGTGCTGTGCCCGACCCGCGAACTGGCCGATCAGGTCGGCAAGCAGCTGCGCAAGCTGGCCACCGGCATCCCCAATCTGAAGCTGTTGATCCTCACCGGCGGCATGCCGCTGGGCCCGCAGCTGGCCTCGCTGGAAGCGCATGACCCGCAGGTCGTGGTCGGCACCCCCGGCCGCGTGCAGGAACTGGCACGCAAGCGCGCGCTGAACCTGGGCCAGGTCCGTACCTTTGTGTTGGACGAAGCCGACCGCATGCTCGACATGGGCTTCGAGGAACCGATCCGCGAAATCGCCGGCCGCACCCACAAGGAACGCCAGAGCCTGCTGTTCTCGGCGACCTTCCCGGAGGCGATCCGCGAACTGGCCCGCGCCCTGCTCAACGAGCCGGTCGAAGTGACCATCGATGGCCAAGCCGAGGCACCGGCCATCCAGCAGCTGTTCTTCGAAACCGAGCCGGCCAACCGCCAGAAGGCACTGGGTGGCTTGCTGCTGAAGTACACGCCGGAATCGGCGGTGGTGTTCTGCAATACCCGCAAGGACGTGGACGAAGTGGCCAACTCGCTGCGCCAGTTCGGCTTCTCCGCACTGGCCCTGCACGGCGACATGGAACAGCGCGACCGCGATGAAGTATTGATGCAGTTCTCCAACCGTAGCTGCAACGTGCTGGTCGCCAGTGACGTGGCCGCACGCGGCCTGGACGTGGAAGACCTGGCTGCCGTGGTCAACTACGAGCTGCCGACTGACATCGACACCTACCAGCACCGCGTAGGCCGTACCGGCCGTGCCGGTCGCAATGGTCTGTCGCTGAGCCTGGTTGCGGGCCGCGAGCGCAGCCGTGCCGATGCACTGGAAGCGCAGCAGGGCAAGCCGCTGAACTGGCAGAAGACCCCGCTGGCAACTGCCCGCCCGGCAGAACTGCCACAGGCGGCGATGACCACCCTGCGCATCGATGGCGGCAAGACCGACAAGCTGCGCGCTGGCGACATCCTCGGTGCTTTGACCGGCGATGCCGGGCTGTCGGCCAAGGCGATTGGCAAGATCGATATCTTCCCCACCCGCTCCTACGTGGCCATTGCCCGTGAGCAGGTAGGCAAGGCTCTTGCGCGCCTGGAAGCCGGCAAGATCAAGGGCAAGCGTTTCCGCGTTCGCAAGATGTAAGCAGGCGCCGGCCCAGCCCGGCGCTTGAACGCGCACATGTCTACCCGGCCCGACTCCGGCACTTCCAGCTCTACTGGAGACACGTATGCCACGGTATTCCCGTGGCGTGCGGTTTGTGCCGGCTGGCTGTTGCTGACCCTGGTCACCTTGCCTGCGGTGCAACTGACCGGGCCTGCGGGCGGCAGTCTGGCTCCCATCGAGCTGATGCGCTCGCTGCTTTTCCTGCTCGGCATCTACAGTCCCTGGCTTCTAGCGACACCTGTTCTTTGGCAACTGTGCGCGCGCTGGCCGCTGGGCATGGGCAGCGACGCCAAGGCGGCGAGCAAGCTGCTGGCCGCCGGCATCTGCATCATTCCGGCGCTGTCGCTGATTGGCTGGCTGTTCGGTTATTACCTCTCGCAACTGGCACTGCCTCGTGCGCTGCCCAACAACTGGCTGCACGCGGTTGTCGCCACCAGCTTGTTTGCGCTGCCAACCTACATCGGGGTAATCGGCATCGGCCAGACACTGGCCTATATCCGTCGCTATCGCCGCCGTGGCGAGCTGCTGGCACAGGCTCGCGAACAAGCCTTGCGGGCACGGCTGAATCACCATTTCCTGTTCAACGCACTCAATGCGATCGGCGCGCTGGGTTATCGCGATGCCGAGCGTGCTGACGCGGCGTTGGCGCAGCTGGGTGAGTTGCTACGCAACCTGCTGCAGAGCGAACCTTTCGTCGCCCTGCGCGAGGAAGTGGCGCAGGCGATGGCCTTCGTTGAGCTGCAGCAGCTGTTGCAGCAACAGCCAGTGCAGGTGCAGCTGCAGGCCAGCACCGAGGCCTGGGAGGCGCGCGTGCCCAGCCTGCTGCTGCAGCCATTGGTCGAGAACGCCGTGCGCTTCGCCAGCACCTCGGACACAGACGAGGCCACGATCAGCCTGCAGTTCGAGTCGCGCGATGATCTGCTTCACCTGCAGATCCGCAACCCGCTTGGTGACGCCGCAGCCGGCATGGGCATTGGTCTGCAAGCCAGCCGCGATCGCCTGCAGGCGATCTACGGCGAGCGCGCCACAATTCATGCTCAGCGCGAGGGTGCGCACTATCAGGTGCGCGTCCAGCTACCGTTTGTCGCCAGCGAGCAGGCAGCATGATCCGCACTCTCGTGGTCGACGACGTTGCACTGGCCCGCGACAAGCTGCGCCAGCTGCTGGGTGCGCATGCGGATATCCAGATAGTCGGCGAGGCGTCCAGCATCGCCCAAGCCCGCGCGCTGCTCGCGGCGAGGCAGGTGGAACTGCTGTTGTTGGATATCCAGCTTCCCGAAGAAGATGGCCTGCATCTCGCACGCAGCCTGCCGGCACCCGCGCCGGCAATCATCTTCACCACCGCCCACGCCGAGCACGCGCTGGCTTCCTACGAGCTCGGCGCGATCGACTATCTGCCCAAGCCACTGGATGCCAGCCGGCTCGCGATGTCGCTGGATCGCCTGCGTCGACACCTCGCGCGCGAAGTCATCAACCCTATGGCACCGCTGTGCATCCGCAATGGCAGCCGCAGTGACTACGTATCACCGACCGACATCGACTACATCGACAGCGCCGGCCACTATGCCTGCCTGCATGTCGGCAAGCAGGTGCACCTGTTGCGCGAAAGCATTGGCCGGCTCGCTGAGCAGTTGGCGCCAGCCGGCTTCATCCAGGTGCAGCGCGCGGTGATCGTCAACTGCGCGCGAGTGCGTAGCCTGCTGCCACGCCGCAACGGCGATGCGACGCTGGAACTGCTCGATGGCACCCAGCTGCCATTAAGCCGGATTCATCGCGAAGCGTTCGAAGCGAAGATGCATCAGCACGACTGATCGCGCACGGCTCACGCCAAGCCCGGCACGCCTTGTGCCAATAGCAGCATCCGCATCTTCCACGGCACCCACAGCAGCGGCAACATCTCAGGCCGCTCACCGACCACATCACCCATGCTCAAGCATTTATTGCTTCCGCTGCTGCTCAGCTGCAGCTCACTGGCCCTTGCCGCTGAACTTCGCGTACATCCCGTGGACGGTCCAGCCGACCAGCCTGTGCAGATCAGTGTTGCCGGACTGCTGCCAACCCAAGTCGTCAAACTGCAACTCTCAATGCAGGACAGCAGCGGCAATAAATGGTTGGCGCAAGCCAACTACCGCGCCGATCACAACGGTATTGCCGATACAGCCTCTGCCGGCGCCGAGGCCGGCAGCTACGCGGGTGTCGATGCGATGGGATTGTTCTGGTCGATGCGGCCGGAATCGGGCAAGGGCCGACCCACGCCACTGCCCGTGCGCAATGAAGCCGACGGCCTGCGCCATGCGCCAGCAACGATGCAATTGGAGGCTTTCGTCGATGGCAAACGGATCGGTGAACAGGCATTGCTACGGCGAATCAACGCGGCCGACGTCGTTGCCACGCCATTGCAACTGCACGGCGTGGTGGGAAATCTCTATCACCCTGCAGGAGCCCTGGACGATGGCCGCCGACATCCTGTCGTGATCACCCTGGGCGGCGCCGAAGGCGGCATCGATACCGCGAATCTGTATGCCGCCTGGTTGGCGTCCAACGGTTTCCTCGCCGTGGCTGTTGCCTATTACCGGATGCCCGGACTGCCCAAGGATCTGATCCGCGTACCGATCGATCCGGTCAGCGGCACGGTCGATTGGCTGCGCACCCAATCCTTTGCCGGCAAGGTCGGCGTGATGGGCGGCTCCTGGGGCGGCATCGTGGCGATGGCGGCAGCAGCACATGATCCACGTCTGCAGGCGGCGGTGTCGTGGGTGGGCAGTCCCGCACCGTTCCGTGGCATTCGCCGTGATGTGCCGCCGGCTGATTTCCGCGCGGTTGATGAGCCCGCTCTAAGTATTGGCGGCCGCGACCTGCCCTTCCTGCCGTATGTTGAAAAGCTGAACTGGAATCAGCCCGGCGCGCATGCTGCGGCGTTGGAGCAGGCGATGCTGCCAATCGAACGCATCAACGGCCCACTGTTACTGGTCGCAGGCGGTGACGATCAGCTCGGTGTTTCCGGCGAGATGGCTGCATTGGCGATGCAGCGCCTACAACGTCGCACTGCGCCACAACCAGACACCCTGCTGTACTACTCGGACGCCGGTCACCTGATCACTCCCTTCCTGCAACCCACCACCTTCCGCAGCGACACCGGTCCTTACATTCCGGTCGGTGGCACAGCCGAAGGCTATGCCCGCGCGGACCGCGAAAGCGGCCCCGCAGTATTGGTATTCCTGCGGCAGGCCCTGGTCGAAGGGGACATCCGGCTGACCCGCTGAACCTCTATCAGGCAGCGCGAGCACGCAGCGTCACCCGGAACGCCGCGGCAACAACCGCTACGCTGGCTGCGACAAACAGCGCCAGCGCAGTGGTCTCGCCCACACCGCGATGGATCAGCAGCAGGTACACGCCGATGCAGCTTGCCTGTGCAAACAATGGCCAGGCAACGCGGCGAAGACCGCGGCGGAACACGCGCCAGGCCAACACCGCGCTCAGCAGCCAGCCGCCGGCAAACGCCAGCGGGTCCAGTGCTGGCGAGAACTCATAGACATTGCAGATCACGAACCACGCGCTCCAGCCCAGCATCGCCAACAGCAGCGCCAGTCCACCCAACACCCGCAGGGCGCGCATCAGGCAAACACCGCCACGCTCTGGCGGCCGCGCATCACCACCCGGCCCTGCTCGTCCCATACCTGCATGTCCTGCGACGAATAGCCGTCACCCGCATGCTGGCTGAAGGAACGCAGCAGGAACCATTCGCCCTGCGGTGAAGGCTCAAGCAGCTCTACGTTCCAGGTGATGGAACTGATCGGCGCAGGCGCGCTGAAGCTGGTGAATGCTGCCGGCGGCATCGCGTCGCCCATCGCGATCAAGGCAACCGCCGGGTCAACCTGGGCGGCGTCGCGATGGCGAATCCAGGTCAGCAACTCGGGCACTTCCGCAGCCGACACCGGCATCGCGCCACCGGCAGGACGCATCTGGAAGTTGCGGGTAAAGGCTGGCGCAAACGGCATCGCCGCCATATCGAAATCGCGGTACGCGGCAGGCCCCTGGGCAGGGCGCTCGCCACCGAAATCATGCGCAACCGTGCTTTCGCGGGCGCGGCCGAACACCAGCGACAATCGCGCAGCCAAGGCGTCGTCGGAATACACATCCACGCCAACGTTCACCACCGACTTGCCCTCGCGCAGAACCGCCGGCACGAAACGCAGCAGACCCGCTGCAGGGCCGATGAAGGTCACCTGCATCGAGCGCAGCGGTGGCAGTGCTGCTGCATGGCTTTGCATCGCTGCAGCCACACCCAATGCACTAAGCACACCGCCATAAGCAGTGCGACCTTGGCGCCAGCTGTCAGGGAGCAGCAGCCCTTGTTCACCATCGAAGGAAGACAGCAGCTCGCTCAACGTCGGCATTCGGAACTCCGCAGATTTGGGTGGATCAGGCGCTCAGTAAACCAGTGTAGCGGTCAGCGGCAGGCCATCGGGCCAGCGTTGACGGCCACCAAGGCCATCCAGCTCGACCAGTACCGCACCGCCGACCACCTCCGCCTCAAGCTGCGCAGCCAACTGCAAGGCTGCAAGCAAGGTGCCGCCGGTGGCCAGTACGTCATCGACCAGCAGTACGCGCGCGCCCGGCGGGGTTGCGCCGACGCTGACTTCGATGCGATCGGTGCCGTACTCCAACGCGTATTCCTGCTTCAGCGTTGCGCCCGGCAGCTTGCCCGGCTTGCGCACCGGCACGAAGCCCACGCCCAACTCCAAGGCCAGTGCGGTACCGAGAATGAAGCCGCGCGCCTCCACACCGAGTACCGCATGCAGGCCGGCATCTCGCCAGGGCTCGGCCATCGCCTGGACGGCAGCACGGAAGCAGGCGCCATCACCCAGCAGCGGGATGATGTCCTTGAACAGGATGCCGGGCTTGGGGAAGTCGGCGATGTCGCGGATCGGGCGCGACCATTCGGGGTAGGCAGAAGAAGTCATATCAGTCATTCGTGGAAAAGTGCTCAGGAGCTGCACGACAGCATCGAGCAGCCGGCGCGGTCGCGCGCCCATTCCGGGCGCTTGCCGGCAAATGCCTCGCGCCCGGGTTGTTCGTCGTAAGGATGCCGCATCACGTCCAGCAAGTCCGTGATTCCGGCCAGATCGCCTTGTTCGGCACGGTCGATGGCCTGCTGGGCCAGCCAGTTGCGCAGCACGTATTTGGGATTTGCCGCCTGCATGGCATCACGGCGCTGCTGCGGCGACTGCCCGGCGCCCCGAACCCGCGCTGCATGGCGCTGCAGCCAGTCGGTCAGCGTTGGCAACACCTGTTCGCGGGCGACTGGGGAATAGAAAGCCACCTCCAGGGTTGCTGCCTGTGGCACGTCGATATTAATGGACGCCAAGGCGCGGAACGCCAGCGTCATATCCATCTCACCGTCCTGCAGCAACTGCTGGAACTGCGTCATCAGCTCGACGTCGCCGTCCCGGTACTCGCCCAGACCAAGCTTGGCGACCAGATGGGCACGTTCTTCGGTTTCAAAGCGCTCGCGGAAACCGTCCAATCCGGCTTGCAACGGTGCGACTTCCGCAAACAGGGGCGACAGCGCCTGCGCCAATCGCACCAGATTCCAGTACGCCACCTGCATCTGCGTGCCAAAACGGTAGCGGCGGCCCTGTGCATCGGTGGTGTTCGGCGTCCAGTCCGGATCGTAGCCCTCGACCCAGCCGTAGGGGCCGTAATCCAGGGTCAAACCAAGAATGGACATGTTGTCGGTGTTCATCACCCCGTGCACAAAGCCGACCCGCATCCACTGCGCCACCATTACCGCGGTGCGCGTGCAGACCTGCGCGAACCAGTCGGCGTACAGCGCCTCGCCACTGCCCTGCAGCTCGGGGAAATCACGGGCGATGCAGAAATCGACCAGTTGCCGCAGCAGCGCCACGTCACCGCGTGCCGACGGCAGCTCGAATGTCCCGAAGCGGATGAATGACGGTGCGACCCGGCACACCACCGCACCGGGTTCGGCCTGCGGATGGCCGTCATAGAACATGTCGCGCATAACCTTGTCACCGGTGCCGACCAGGCTCAATGCACGGGTGGTGGGCACACCGAGATGATGCATGGCCTCGGAGCACAGGAACTCGCGCAGTGACGAACGCAGCACCGCGCGGCCATCGGCTCCGCGCGAGTACGGGGTTGGGCCAGCACCTTTGAGCTGCAGCTCCCAGCGCTTGCCGCCGGCAAGCAATTCGCCCAAGGAGATGGCGCGGCCATCGCCAAGCTGCCCGGCCCAATGGCCGAACTGATGGCCGCCGTAATTGGCCGCCCACGGCTGCATGCCGGCGAACAAGGCATTGCCGCCGAAGACCTCGGCAAATTCCGGGCTGGCGATCGTTGCCGGATCGAAGCCGAGCAGCTCTGCGACCTCGGGCGAATGCGCCAACAAGCGCGGCGCGGAGACCGGCGTCGGCATTACCGCTGACCATGCGGCACCCAGCACCTCCCGGCGGCGCGCGCCGGTTTCAGGATCGCCAGGCAGCTCGCGCTGGAAGCGGTTGTCAAATTGCGGGGGCGTGTTGTTCATCGTCTCAACGTGGGGGCTGGCGGCCGCTGCTGCAAGCTTGGTCCGCCGTGCTCAGCGAGCGCCGCCAATAAGATCCAAGGCCCCGCCACGCTGCTCGGCACGCTGGTAGGCCGGCCGCTCGACGATACGTGCCAGGAAGGCCTGCAGCTTCGGGTAGTCGGTCATGGGACCGGCGCGGACCGCCGCCGCCAGGACCGGAAAACTCATCTGGATGTCAGCCGCGCTGAAGCGCTCGCCGGCAAACCAGGTGGATTGGCTCAAAGCCTGCTCCATCCAGCTCAGGTGCAGACGCAGCTGCGGGCTGATGAAACTCTTCATCACCTTGTCGACGATGCTGTGGGCAATCGGTTTGGCGAAAAATGGCAGCGGCGCCTTGCGCACTTTCGCGAACACCAGGCTCATCACCAGCGGCGGCATCGCCGAGCCTTCGGCGTAGTGCATCCAATAGTGATACTGCAGGCGCTCCGGCGCCTCCACTGGCAGCGGCTGCGGCGACAGGCTGCGCTGCAGGTCGTAGCGGTCGGCCAGGAATTCGAGGATGGCCCCGGATTCGGCCAGGATCAGTGCGCCGTCCTGCAGCACCGGTGACTTGCCCAGCGGATGCACCTTGCGCAGCTCCGGCGGCGCCAGCCAGGTCTTGGGGTCACGCTTGTAGCTGACCAGCTCGTAGTCCAGGCCAAGCTCTTCCAGCATCCACAGCACGCGCTGCGAACGCGATTGTTCCAGGTGGTGCACCGTGATCATCACCGGCTCCGTGCAATCGAAATCGAAAGCGCATCCTAACCAAGGCCAGCAGAACCCAGCATCACTCCGCTACGACGTCGCGCTGAAAAAACACAAATAAAAACGCCGGAAGCTTTCGCTTCCGGCGTTCCAAGCAACCTTACGGTAGCAAGGGGTCGATTAGACCGCCTGCACCTGGTCAGCCTGCATACCCTTCTGGCCCTGCACGGCGACGAAAGTCACCTTCTGGCCTTCCTGCAGCGACTTGAAGCCGTTGCCCTGGATGGCGCGGAAATGCACGAACAGGTCCGGGCCGCTTTCCGGGGTGATGAAGCCGAAGCCCTTAGCGTCGTTGAACCACTTGACAGTGCCGGTCTGACGATCAGACATGTACTAACTCCTGAAACATAAGTTGAAATAATCGCAGCCACCGGGTATCGGGGCCGAGACTGAGTTGCAGGCGTTGGTAAAGCGGATCGATGAGCCGATCAAGAAGATCAACTGCATCAGGCCACGATTCACGGTGACCCTTGCAAGCACAGTGGGATGGACGATACGCCGCTTTGTTCCAAAAAGCGATATTTACCGCATTCAGAAACCAAATATGGTTCAGTTCGGCCATTAAGTTGCTGAAATCAGTCAATTTTCTGGCGATAGCCCGATAACAGCAAAGTCGGCAAATCCAATAGACTGCGCGGCATGAGCCCTGAAGACGCCGTTTCCGCCACTGGTTTACCCACCCAGATCTGGGTCGATGCCGATGCTTGCCCCGTGGTGATCAAGGAGATCCTGTTCCGGGCCGCCGAACGGGCTAAGGTCGAGACCGTGCTGGTCGCCAACCAATGGCTGCGCACCCCACCTTCGCGCTTCATCCGTTCCATGCAGGTGCCGGGCGGGCCCGATGTCGCCGACGACGCCATCGCCGAGCGGGTCAACGCTGGCGACCTGGTCGTCACCCAGGACATTCCGCTGGCAGCGCGTGTGCTGGAGAAAAAAGCCGTCGCACTGAATCCGCGCGGCGAGCTCTATACCGCCAATACCATCGCCGAGCGACTATCGGTGCGCAACTTCATGGAAGAACTGCGCGGCGCTGGGGTTCAGACCGGCGGCCCGGCCACCTTGCACGCGCGTGATCGCCAGGCATTTGCCGCGCAGCTGGACCGCTGGCTGGCCCAGCGGCGCTGAAACTCACAGCAACTCACGCGCACTGCGGAATTCCCGCTTTTCGCCGGTGAGCGGGTCTACGAACGCCAAACGCCGCGCCAACAGCTGCGGCGGCTGCTGGTAGTCCTCCGGCGCGCGCTCGATCACTTGCGGATAGAAATCGTCGCCGATGATAGGCGCGCCCAACGCGGCCATATGCACGCGCAGCTGGTGCTTGCGCCCGCTCACCGGCTCCAGCGCATAGCGCCAGACCTCACCTCGCCGCTCGATGACATCCATCCGACTCAAGGCATTGGCCTCGCCCGCCAGCTCGGCCATGCGAAAGAACGGCTCGCCACGGCCAATGCGGCTACTGCGCTGCAGCGGAAACTGCAGCGCCGGCAGGGCCGGGGCCAAGGCTTCGTAGCCCTTGTCGATGCGGCGCTCGGCAAACAGCCGCTGGTAGGCGGCACGCGTATCGGGATTGCAGGAAAACAGCACCAACCCGGCGGTGCCGCGGTCAATCCGGTGCAGCGGTGCCAGCGCGCGATTGCCGGTGCTGGCGATCAGCCGCGCAAGCAGGGTCTGGCGCACGAAGCGGCCGGCCGGGGTGACCGCCAGGAAATGCGGCTTGTCGGCCACCAGCAGGTGCTCGTCCTGATGCAGGATCTGCTCGGCGAACGGCACTTCCGGCTCGTCGGCAACCTCGCGGAAGTACTGGATCTCCTGCCCTGCCCGCCACGGCTGCGCCGGTGACAGCGGCTGGCCATCCCTGTCCAGCACCCGCCCGCGCGCAAACCGGTCCAGCCATTGCGCCTGGCTTATCGCCGGAAACCGGGCGCACAGACCCTCTAACAGGATGGCCCACGGGCCTGGAGCGAGTTGCAGATGGCTGGGCAGATCATGATCAGGCACGTTGGAACGGGTCCGCTGCGGGGCCAGGCATTATGATGGGCGGTCTTTGTACCCGGTATTCCCATGGCCCTCACCGCCACCATCCGCAAGGCCGAGCTGCAGATCAGCGACATGGACCGCGGCTACTACGCGACCCACAACCTGACCCTGGCCCAGCATCCCTCCGAAACCGACGAGCGCCTGATGGTGCGTCTGCTCGCCTTCGCCCTCAATGCCGAGGACCGGCTGGAGTTCGGCAAGGGCCTGAGCAGCGAGGACGAGCCGGACCTGTGGCAGCTGGACTACACCGGCGATATCGAGCAGTGGATCGATCTGGGCCACCCGGACGAATCACGCGTGCGCAAGGCCTGCAACCGCAGCCGCCGCGTGCAGATCGTCAACTACGGCGGCAATGCCTCCGATATCTGGTGGCAGAAGCAGAGCAAGCACCTGACCCGCTTCAACAACCTGTCGGTGGTCGATCTGCCGTCCGCGTTCGTCGAACGCTGGGGTGAGCTGGTGCAGCGGGCAATGCGCTTCAGCATACTGATCCAGGATGGCGAGGTGCAGATCCTCAATGATCAGATCCAGCTGGACGTGATCCCGGTCTGGCGCAAGCGCCCGGCGGAGTAAGCAGTAGTGGCAGACAAGGTAATCCGCTGCGACGTACTGGTGATCGGCGCAGGCGCGGCCGGGCTGATGTGTGCGCTCACCGCCGGCCAGCGCGGCCGTATCGTGCAGGTGATCGATCATGCCAACAAGGTTGGCAAGAAGATCCTGATGTCCGGCGGTGGCCGCTGCAACTTCACCAATACTGGCACCACCGCAGCGAACTTCATCTCGAACAACCCGCATTTCTGCAAATCGGCGCTGGCACGCTACACGCCGGCCGATTTCATCGAGATGGTCGAGCGCCACGGCATCGCCTATCACGAGAAGGAACTGGGCCAGCTGTTCTGCGACATTTCCTCCAAGCAGATTGTGAAGATGCTGCTGGACGAATGTTCCGACGCAGGCGTGCAGATCCGCACCGACTGCGGCGTGCAGCAGATCGAGCGTGGTACCGATGGCTTCCACGTGCGCACCGCGCAGGGGCAATTCCATAGCGCCTCGGTGGTGATCGCCACCGGCGGACTGTCGATCCCCAGCATGGGTGCCAGCGGCTTCGGCTACGAGGTGGCACGCAACTTCGGCCATGAGCTGTTGCCGACCCGCGCCGGCCTGGTCCCACTGACCCTGAGCGGCACCCACCAGGAACGCTTCGCCGAGCTCAGCGGCGTTGCGCTGCCGGTGGAGGCACGCTGCAACGGCCAGAGCTTCCGCAACTCCATGCTGATCACCCACCGCGGTGTCAGTGGCCCGGCGATCCTGCAGATTTCCTCTTACTGGCAGCCAGGCAACGACCTGCGGCTGGACCTGCTGCCCGATCACGATGCAGCTGAATGGCTGCGACAGATGAAGCGCGAACGCGGTGCCTCCGAGCTGCGCACCGTGCTGTCGGAGGTGATGCCGCGGCGGCTGGCGCTACGCCTGTGCGAGCAATGGCTGAAGGACAAGCCGATGCGGCAGATGGACGAGCCCGAGCTCAAGGCTGCCGCCAGCCTGTTGTCCGACTTCCCGCTGGTCGCCAGCGGCACCGAAGGCTACCGCACCGCCGAGGTCACCCTGGGCGGCGTGGATACCCGCAAGGTGTCGTCATCGACGATGGAGTCACAACTAGTGCCGGGCCTGCATTTTGTTGGCGAGGTACTGGACGTGACCGGCTGGCTGGGCGGCTACAACTTCCAGTGGGCCTGGGCCTCTGGCCGCGCCGCCGGCATGGCCGTGTAAGCGGATTCATCAAACGGATCCATCGAAGCATGAAGACCGTCACACGGCCGGGTGCAGCACCTGCTGATACGCGCTGCGGCCGGTGACGACGACGGCCTGAAGCCGACCTTGAGACTACACTCACGTGTGTACGTCACAGGCAAGCGATCTGCGCATAGACGCCAGCGCCGTGCATCGTGTATTAAACCCCGTCCCCCGGGAGTCCTGAATGCAGAACGCCAAAGACATCACCTTGCGCTTGCTGATCGTTGACGACAGTGCCGAAAACGCCGAGGCCATCGTCAGCACCTTGCGCAACAGCGGCATCGCAGTACGCCCGTCGCGGCCGCAAAGCCCCGACGAGCTGAGCCAGGCGCTGAGCCAGCCCATCGATCTGGTGCTGGCGGCCAACTCTTACGTTATCCCGCAGTTGCTGCTGACCCAGCAGGTCGCGGCCAGCGGCAAGGACATCCCGATGATCCTGCTGAGCGACAGCATCGATGCACAGATGCTGCTGGACTCGGCCGCCAATGGCATCCGCGCCATAGCACTGCGCCATCAGCCGGATCACCTGTTGTCGGTGGTGCAGACCGAATGGACCGACCTGCAGGCCCGTCGCGGCCTGCGCCGGATCGAAGCGCAGATGCGCGAGACCGAGCGCCGCTGCGATGCGCTGATCTCGTCCTCGCGCGACCCCATCGCCTACATCCACGAAGGCATGCACATCCGCGCCAACGAAGCCTATCTGGACATGTTCGGATTCGAGTCGTTCGAGGATGTGGAAGGCATCTCGCTGTTGGACATGGTGGCACCGCAGCACGTCGAGAACTTCAAGCAGCTGCTCAAGTCCCTGAGCAAGGGCGAAGCGCCGCCACCGCAGTACGAAGTGCACGCACGCAACCAGGAAGGCGACACCTTCCCGGCGACGATGGAGTTCACCGCTGCCACGTATGAAGACGAGAGCTGCTTCCAGATCGTGTTCCGCCGCCGCGAAGAGTTCGACCCGGAACTGGCACGCGAAGTGGAAGCCCTGCGCCAGCGCGACCAGGTCACCGGCCTGCTCAACCGCCCGACCTTCATGGTGCAGCTGGAAAAAGCCGTCGCCCAGGTCGGCCGCAGCGATGGCCAGTACGGCTTCCTGCTGGTTGAACCGGATCACTATGCGCGCCTGCTACCCGATATCGGCCTGGATTCAGCCGATGCGCTGATCGCCGCACTCGGCCAGAAACTGGCCCAGGCCATCGGCGAAGACGCGCAGCTGGCGCGCTTCGGCGAACACAACTTCGCCCTGCTTACCGAAGGCGACTACGCACACACTTCGCAGATGGCCGAACGCGTGCGCAGCGCCTTTGCCTCGTCGGTATTCAGCATCGGCGAGCGCTCGGCAACCGTCACCGTCAGCATTGGCGGCGTACAGGTAGGCGAGAAGATTGCCAGCGTCGGCCAGGTTTTGAACCGCGCCAACGACTGCGCACGCGCTGCGATCGAGTTGGGCGGCAATACGGTCAAGGTGTTCGATCCGGGCGCAGCAGACCGCGTCGAAGAGGAGCGCATCCAGAGCTGGGTGCAGCGCATTCGCGAGGCGGTGGCCGGCGATGGCTTCCATCTACGTTTCCGCCCCGTGTTGAACCTGATGGGCGAGGCGATCCAGCTGTATGACACCTCGCTGCAGATGGAAAACAACGGCGAAATGATTGGCCCGGCCACCTTCCTGCCGATCGCGCAGGAACACGAGCTGCTGGCACCGATCAACCGCTGGGTAGTGGCCAACGCCATCCGCGCGCTGGGCGAGCGTCGCCGTGCCGGCCATCGCACACACCTGATGGTACGCATCACCCCGGAGTCGTTCTCCGACCCGGAGCTGCTATCGGTGATCCGCACTGGACTGCTGGCCGAAGGCGTGGAAGGCGCGCAGCTGTGGCTGCAGATTCCTGAAGCAAAGGTCTTCACCCATCTCCGCAATGCGCAGCAGTTTCTCAGTGATGTCACCGTACTGGGCTGCAAGGTCGGTCTGGAACAGTTTGGTTCGGGGCTGGATTCGTTCCAGCTGCTGGCGCATTTCCAGCCCGGCTTCCTCAAGCTGGACAGCGCCTTCACTGCTGACCCGTCGCTGGCCAAAGAGCAGCTGGAGAAGACCCAGGAGATCACCAACAAGGCGCAGTCTGCGGGCATTTTGACCATCGCCGAGTTCGTGGCGGATGCGTCGACGATGAGCTTGTTGTTCAGTGCCGGCGTTGACTACGTGGAAGGCGATTTTGTCGGGCCGCCAACCGTTGAGATGGATTTTGAGTTTGGTTGATGGGTTGCTGTGGGCTGCCTGTTTGCGCCAAGAGCTGCCCTCACCCCAACCCCTCTCCCGCAGGCGGGAGAGGGGCTTTAAATCTGCGATTGCAGACATTGCTCGCGCTCGCGGATTGCTAGCCCCTCTCCCGCCTGCGGGAGAGGGGTTGGGGTGAGGGCAAGCTCTTAGCTTCAAATAAAAAAGAAGGCCGCGCAAAGCGCGGCCTTCTCACAACTACAAACCAAAAAACTCAGACCTCAACAATCCCCGGAATAGCCACATCCGGATTCACATCGGCTTCGTAATCCACGCCATCGATGCCGAACCCGAACAGGCGCAGGAAGTCAGCCTTGTAACCGGCCAGGTCGCTGATCTCGTACAGGTTCTCATTGGTCACCTGCGGCCACAGCTCCAGCACCTTGCTTTGCACTTCCGGCGCCATTTCCTTGTAGTCCGCACGCAGACGGCCTTCACCGTCGACCAGTGCGATCTCGCGGCCCTGCGCGTCCTGCAGCTGCTGGCGGATGTGGTCGGCCGCGTTGGCGCCGCCCTGCGGGCCGTTGTACAGAATGTCGTACAGGGTATCGAGCTGCTCGATGCAGCCTTCGTGCGTGCCCTGCTCTTTCATCACCTTGAACAGCAGCGACAGATACAGCGGCATGGTCGGGATCGCCGAGCTGGCCTGGGTCACAACCGCCTTCAGCACCGACACGCGCGCATCGCCACCGAGGCTCTGCAGCTTGTCGCGGATGGCCAGCACCTTGTTGTCCAGGTCTTTCTTGGCGGCGCCGATCGAACCGTTCCAGTAAATGGCCTGGGTGATCTCTTCGCCCACATAGGTGAACGCGGTGGTGGTGGCGCCCGGGGCCAGTACACCGGCTTCAAGCAGGGCGTCGATCCACATCTGCCAGTCTTCGCCACCCATGACCTGCACGGTGCCGGCGATTTCCTCAGCCGTTGCCGGCTGCAGCGTAGTTTCGGTCAGCACTTCCTTGTCGGTATCCAGGCCGCGCAAGGTGATCGGCGCGCCGATCGGCTTGAGCGTGGAGCTGATGATCTCGCCGGTTTTGGGATGCTTGCGACGCGGCGCGGCGAGGCTGTAGACCACCTGATCGACCTGGCCCAGATCGGCCTTGATGATCTCGATGACTTTCTGCTTCACCTCGTCGGAGAACGCATCGCCATTGACGCTGCGCGCATACAGACCGGCCTGGTGTGCGTACTTCTCGAACGCAGCGGAGTTGTACCAACCCGCCGTACCCGGCTTGGTCTCGCTGCCCGGCCGCTCGAAGAACACGCCCAGGGTGGCAGCATCGCTGCCAAACGCAGCCTTGATACGGGCGGCAAGACCGTAACCGGTCGACGCACCGAGCACCAGCACCTTCTTCGGGCCATTGGCCAGCTTGGGCTGAGCCTTGATGTAATCGATCTGTTCCTTGACCGCCGCATCGCAACCAGTCGGATGGGTGGTGACGCAGATGAAGCCGCGCACACGCGGTTTGATGACCATGAAAACCTCGGTTGGCTAAACAGAAGACAGCAGCACAAGCAGTTTGCGCGCTGAACCGGGAGGATCGTAGTGCGCTGCCGCATCGAAAACAACCGACGCCCCCGCATGGACCGCCCTGCCCCCGCTCGAGTTGCGGGCAAAAGAAAAGCCGCGCAGGGCGCGGCTTTTCAGCGAGGCGGTGCAGATCCGTCAGGGACGACGGGCCAGCTCTTCCTCGTCCTTGGCCTTGGGCAGCAGATCCTGCTTGGTGACCTTGAACGGACCGATGCTCAGCAGCGGCACGGCCACGATGATCGAGGAGATGACCACGATCACGGCGCCGACCATGTGGGTCTCGGCCAGGCCTTCCATCGACTCGCCACCGAACATGTACAGCGCAAGTGCAGACAGGAAGAACAGCACCGCAGTGATCACCGTACGCGACAGCGTCTGGTTGATCGAGCGGTTCAGCACTTCCAGCGGCTCCACGCGCAGGCTGCGGAAGTTTTCGCGCACACGGTCGAACACCACGATGATGTCGTTGATGGCAAAGCCCATCACCGACAACATACCGGCCAACACGGTCAGGTCGAACTCGCGACCAACCAGCGACATGTAGGCGATGGTCAGGATCAGGTCGAAGAACGCGGTGACACTGGCGACGATGGCGAATTTCCACTCGAAGCGCGCGGCGATGTAGATCAGGAAGCCGATGACCATGAACAGCGTGGCGTAGATGCCGTTCATTGCCAGGTCCTTGCCGACCTGTGGACCAACGAACTCGCCCGGCTGCACGGTAGCGACATTGTCCGGCGCGGTCACAGCGACGCGGACACTCTCAGCAACCTTCTGTGCGGCATCGGCAGCATTGTTGTGCTCGCCATCTGGCGGCAGGCGGATCATCAAGTCATTGCCGCCGCCGACGCTCTGCACCTGGGCATTGTCGAAGCCAGCCTTCTCCAGACGCTCACGCACCGTGTCGGCGTTGATGCTCTTTTCAAAGTGGGTACGCACAACCGTACCACCGGTGAACTCCAGGGCGTAGTTGAAGCCCTTGAAGCCGATGATGGCGAACGAGGCCAGCAGCAACACCACCATGACCGCGAGCACCGGCTTGCGGTGACTCATGAAGTCGATGTTGGTGTCGTTCGGAACGATGTGAAGTGGAAACAGTTTCATGCAAGGAGTTCCTTGAAAAGCCCGCACCGGTCAGATGTGGGCTTCTGCGAAGAGGTTCGCGTCAGATGGCCACGGAGTTCAGCTTCTTGCGCTTGGCGTAGATCAGCGTCGCCAGAGCACGCGAAACGGTGATCGCAGTGAACATCGAGGCGAAAATACCGATGATCATGGTCAGCGCGAAACCCTTCAGCGGGCCGGTACCGAACGCGTACAGCGCCACACCGACGATCAGGCCCGTCAGGTTGGCGTCGAGGATGGTGCCCGAGGCGCGCTCGTAGCCCTCCGCGATAGCCTTCTTGGCCGGCATGCCCAGTCGCAACTCTTCACGGATACGTTCGTTGATCAGCACGTTGGCGTCGACCGACAAGCCAACCGACAAGGCCAGGCCGGCGAAGCCAGGCAAGGTCATGGTCGCGCCGAACATCGACATCACCGCCACCACGATCAGCAGGTTGAACAGCAGCGCCACCGAGGTGATCACGCCGAACATGCGGTAGTAGATGGCGAAGAACACCAGGGTGAAGATGAACGAGAACACCACTGCCTTGACGCCGCGGTCCACGTTCTCCTTACCCAGGCTCGGGCCGATCACGTATTCCTCGACGAAGTCCATCGGCGCAGCCAGCGAACCTGCACGCAGCAGCTTGGCCAGACCGTCGGCTTCGGTCTTCTCCAGACCGGTGGTCTGGAATTCCTTGCCGAACACGCCATTGATGTTGGCGATGGAGATCACTTCTTCCTTGACCCGGAAGCTACGCTGCTCCACACCGTTGACCATGGTCACCTGCGGAATCCGCTCGGTGTAGACCACGGCCATCGGCTTGCCGACATTGGCGCTGGTGAAATCAAACATGCGCTGACCACCGACGCTGTTCAGCGTCACGCTGACCGACGGCAGGCCATTCTGGTCAGTGGAGGTTGCGGCCTTGACCATCTGGTCGCCGGTGACGATGGTGCGCTTGTTCAACAGCACCGGCATGCCACGGCGGTCGCGGTAGAGCTTGGCTTCCGGCGGGATGCGGCCGGTATCCACGGCATCCTGCGCATTGCCATCCACCACGGCGCGGTATTCCAGGGTCGCAGTCGCACCGATCATGCGCTTGGCCTCGGCGGTGTCCTGCACGCCCGGCAGCTCGACCACGATGCGGTCTTCGCCCTGACGCTGGATGATCGGCTCGGCCACGCCAAGTTCGTTGACACGGTTACGCAGGGTGGTCAGGTTCTGCTCGATGGCGCCGGAGGCGATCTGCAGCATTTCCGCCTGCGGCACGGTGGCGGTGATGCGATCGCCGCTTACCGAGTAGCTGAAAGTCGGCTGTGCCTTGGCCAGTGCCGCGCGTGCCTTGTCGGCATCGGCCGCGTTGGTCAGGGCGATGGCGATATCGCTTTCGCCGCGACGCTCAACCGAACGGTAGGACACGCGGTTGTCACGCAGGGTGGTGCGCACGTCTTCGGTGAAGGCTTCGAAGCGCTTGTCCACCGCGGCCTTCTGGTCCACCTGCAAAGCAAAGTGCACGCCGCCGACCAGATCCAGACCCAGCACCATCGGCTTGCCGCCGAGATTGGCCAGCCAATCAGGTACGGTCGAAGCCAGGTTCAGGGCGACGGTGTAGTTTTCGCCGGCCGTTTCACGCAGCACCTCATTGGCGCGCGACTGGGCATCCAGCGAAGTCAGACGGACGATCAGATTGTTCTCGCCCTCCTTCTCCACCGACTTGGCGGTAACACCCGCCTCGCTCAGCGCCTTGCTGACGCGCTCTTGCAGCGCATCGTCAATTTGCCCACCACGATTGGCGGTGATCTGAACGGACGGATCCTTCTGGTAGATATTGGGCAGCGCGTACAACGCGCTGACCGCCAGAACGATCAGAATCAGGAAGTACTTCCAGCGCGGAAATTCAAGCATTGCAGGATCCTGCGTGACGCCGGTGCGGCGTCACGACGTGACGGAAAGGGATCAGTCTCAGGCAGCGGACTTCAGCGTGCCCTTGGGCAGGACGTTGCCGACCGAGCCCTTCTGCACGCGGATGCGGACGTTGTCGGCCACTTCCACGGTGATGAAGTTGTCGCCGATGTCGGTGACCACGCCAGCGATACCGCCGGAGGTCAGCACTTCGTCACCCTTGGCGATCTTCTCCAGCATTGCCTTGTGTTCTTTCTGACGCTTCATCTGCGGGCGGATCATCAGGAAGTACATCACTGCGATCAGCGCGATGGGCAGCAGGAAGGTGCCCATGCCCGGTGCGGCCGGAGCGGCCTGGGCGACGGGGAGCAGGATAGCCATGAGAGTCATTTTGTAATCCTTGATGTTGGGCGGCACCCATGCAGGCCGGATGGCCTGCAGCAGTTACCGCGAAACGGGGTCAGCCGTGAAGTATGCCACGCGTCCGGGAGCACGTCCCGGACCGTGTGAAGACCGCTACTCCCCCGACAACGCCGGGACGCTCAGGCCCCGGGCTGCATAGAAGGACTCGCGGAAGGTCAGGAAGGTTCCCGCCTCGATGGCCGCACGCATGTCGGCCATCAGCTTTTCGTAATAGAACAGGTTGTGCAGGGTGCCCAGCATCGGCGCCAGCATCTCGTTGCAGCGGTCCAGGTGACGCAGGTAGGAGCGGGTATAGCCGCCGGTACAGGCGTGGCAACCGCAGCCTGGCTCGATCGGGTTCATGTCCCGCTCGTACTTGGCATTGCGGATGCGAACGGTGCCGAACGAGGTGAAATAGTGGCCATTGCGGGCATTGCGGGTCGGCATGACGCAGTCGAACATGTCCACGCCGCGGGCCACGCCTTCGACCAGGTCCTCCGGCCGGCCCACACCCATCAGGTAGCGCGGACGGTCGGCGGGCAGGATCGGATGCATGTGGTCGAGCATGGCATTGCGCTCATGCTCGGGCTCGCCCACGGCCAGGCCGCCGATGGCATAGCCATCAAAACCGATCTGCTGCAGGCCTTCAGCCGAGCGACTGCGCAGGTCGGTATGTACCCCGCCCTGGACGATGCCGAACAGCGCTGCATCGTTACCCATCGCGTCATGTGCGTTGCGGCTGCGCTGGGCCCAGCGCAGGCTGAGCTCCATCGACTTGCGCGCCACCGGTTCGGTGGCCGGGTATGGGGTGCATTCGTCGAAGATCATGACGATGTCCGAATCCAGCACCTTCTGGATCTTCATGCTCTCTTCCGGGCCCAGGAAGACCCGGGCACCGTCGGTCGGCGAAGCGAAGGTTACGCCTTCTTCGGTGATCTTGCGGCGATGCGCCAGCGAAAACACCTGAAAACCACCCGAATCGGTCAGAATCGGACCATTCCACTGGCAGAAGCCATGCAGACCGCCGTGGTCGGCGATGACATCCAGGCCTGGGCGCAGGTACAGATGGAAGGTGTTGCCGAGGATGATCTCGGCACCGAGCGCACGCACCTGCTCTGGCAGCACGCCCTTGACCGAGCCATAGGTGCCAACCGGCATGAAGGCCGGGGTCTGCACGGTGCCGCGCGGGAAGGACAGCTGACCACGGCGGGCGCGGCCATCGGTGTTCTGGAGCTTGAACTGCAATCTGGACATGGAAGCATTGAGGCGTCAGTTGCGCCAATTGTCGCGGATATGGACCTGCAGGGCGAACTTTGGGCCCGAAACAGTCAGTCGGGGAAGCGAACCGGCGCTGGATCGTGCCAGGTGAGGCCGATCTCAGCGCCGATCTCGGGCAGTTGGCCGGAGCCGAAGTCCAGCTCCAGCCGCTCGCCACCGGCCAGGCGCACCCAGCCACTGCTGCCCGGCCCGCGGAACACCACGGCTTCAACCCGCGCACGCAATGGCGCAGAGGGGTCCGGCAGCAGGCTGTGTGGGCGCACCAGCACCCGCGCGCCACCGCCAATGCCGAGCTGTGCGGCCTGGATCAGCACGCCACGACCGATGAAGCCGGCGACGAACGGATCCTGCGGCGCCTGATACAGCGCTTGGGCGCTGCTCCATTGCAGCAAACGGCCCTCATGCATGACGCCGATGCGGTCGGCCATGGCAAAGGCTTCACTCTGGTCATGGGTCACCATCAGCACCGTGGTGCCGGCCGCCTTGAGCAGATCGCGCAGTTCGCCGGCAAGGCGCTGGCGGGTGTCCACATCCAGATTCGAGAACGGCTCGTCGAGCAGCAACAGGTCCGGCGCTGGCGCCAGCGCGCGCGCCAAGGCCACGCGCTGCTGCTGGCCGCCAGACAGTTCATGCGGGTAGCGCTGCTCCAGACCTGGCAAGCCCACATACTGCAACAAGGCCTGCACCCGAGCCTTGCGCTGTGCGCGCGACAGTCCACGCAGACCGAAGCCAATGTTCGCTGTCACATCCAGATGCGGAAACAAGGCGTAATCCTGGAACATCATCCCAACCCGACGCTGCTCGGCCGGCAGCGCCTGCTGCGCCGAAGCCAGCTGTCGCCCGGCCAGCACGATGCTGCCCTGCTGCAGCGGCTCAAAGCCGGCAATGCTACGCAGCACCGTGGTCTTGCCGCAGCCGGAAGCGCCCAGCAGGCAGCCGATCTCGCCGCGGCCGAGCTGCAACGACAAGCCCTCAACCACGGGCTTGAAACCGCCCGCAACGGGATAGCCAATATGTAAGCCGTCCAGTACCAGCTGTGCGTCAACGTGCATCTTCAACTCCATACGCCGCGCCTGCGCGCGCCAGCAGGATCACCGGCAGCAAGCCACTGACGACAATCAACAAGGCGGCTACCGCGCCTTCTTCGTACGTCCCGCGTGCGGCCTCGGCATACAACCAGGTAGCAAGCGTTTCGAAATTCATAGGCCGCAGCACCAAAGTGGCGGGCAGCTCCTTCATCGTGTCGACGAACACCAGCAATGCCGCAGCGGCCAAGGCCGGGCGCAACAGCGGCAGATGCACGCGTCGCAACATACCCGCCGCACCTTCGCCCAGGTTCGCAGCGGCCTGATCCAGCGACAGCGGAATGCGCGCCAGCCCCGATTCAATCCCGCCGACCGACACCGCAAGAAAGCGCAGCGTATAGGCCAGCACCAACACGGTCACCGAACCCATCAACAGCATCTGCGGCTGACCGCCAAGCAACACCAGCAATCGACTGGCCATGGCATCCAATCCGCCCAGCGGCAGCAACAAGCCGATCGCAAGCACCGTGCCCGGGATTGCATAGCCCAGCGTAGCAGTGCGACTACTGGCCATGGCCAAACCATGACGTCGCCGCGCCTGCGCCAACCGCAATACCCACGCAACCAACAGCCCCAACGCCATCGCCACAATCGTTGCCAGCAAGGCAACCCGCAAGGTGTTCCACAGCGCCACCAGCAACTGCGGCGAGAAACCAGCAACCTGCAAGCGCTCAACCGCCTCCCAGAGCAGATAGGCCGCCGGCACCACAAAGCCCAACAGCACCGGCAGCAGCCCCAGCAGCAACGCGAGCAAGGCACGCGCGCCGCGCAGCTGCAGCGGCTGCAACGGGCGCGGCCGCAGCACGCTGGCATAGCGCTGCCGGCGCCGACCATAACGCTCCAGCGTCAGCAACAAGGCCACCACACCGAGCATCGCCAGCGCGATCTGGGCAGCGCCAGCCAGATCGCCGCGGCTTACCCAGGTGGTGTAGATCGACACGGTAAGCGTCTGCACGCCGAGGAACTCGGAGGCACCGATGTCGTTGAGGGTTTCCAGCAAGGCCAGCGCCACGCCTACTGCAATTGCCGGCCGCGCCAATGGCAGCGCCACCCGCCAGAACACCTGCAAAGGGGTCTCGCCCAGACTGCGTGCCGCTTCCAGCAAGCCCGCAGCCTGGGTCATGAACAAGGCACGGGTGGTCAGGTACACATAGGGATAAAGCACGAAGCCCAGCAACACGATGCAGCCGCCAAGATGGCGGATATCCGGCAGACGGAACTGGCGCGGGCTGTCATAGCCCAGCAGGTCACGGATCAGCCCCTGCACCGGGCCAAGCGGATGCAGCACATCCAGATAGGCGAAGGCCGCGATGTACGTGGGCACGGCCAAGGGCAGCAACAATGCCCAGCTCAACAGCTTGCGTCCCGGGAACGCGAACGCCGTAACCAGCCACGCACTTCCCGTACCAAGCACGCCGACCAGTACGCCAACGCCCAGCAACAACAGGCCGGTATTGAGCAGCGCAGTCGGCAACACATTGGCCCATAGATGCGTCCACAGCCCGGCGCTGCCATCGCTCGCCGCCCACGCCAAGCCCAGTACCGGCGCCAACACCAGCACCGCCACCGATGCCGCGCCCAGCAGCCATGGATTCCATCGCCACGTCATCAAGCACTATCCATTAAAACAACAGGCCGGCACCGCATGCACGGCACCAGCCCGTCGGGAACCACAAGGTTCAGTTATCGAAGCCGACCTTGTCCACCAGCTCACTGGCCAGCTTGCGGTTGGCGACCACCTCGGCCAACGGCAGCGGATCCACCTTCATCGGCCCGAAGCTGGCAACCACCGGATCCAACGCCACCCCCAGCTTCACCGGATATTCGTAATTGGCACGCGCGTACAGGCTTTGCGAACTGTCGCTGACCAGGTATTCCAGCAGCTTCACCGCATTGTCGTGGTTGGGGGCATGGCGGGCGACAGCAGCGCCGGAGATGTTGACGTGGGTGCCGGTATCAGCGGCACTGGCGAATACCGGTCGCACCACCTGGATGGCATCGCCCCAGCTGCGCTGCTCGGAGCCTTCTTCGGCATTTTTCATGCGACCGACGTAGTACGCATTGGCAACACCGATATCACAGATACCGGCAAGGATGTCGCGTGCAACATCGCGATCACCACCGGCAGCCTTGCGTGCCAGGTTGGCCTTGACCCCGCGCAGCCAGGCTTCGGTTTTCTCCGCGCCGTCATGCGCGATCATCGCTGCGAACAGGCTGGTGTTATAGGGATGCTGGCCGGAACGGATGCATACCCGCCCCTTCCACTTCGGGTCAGCCAGATCTTCATAGGTGAAGCCGGTCAGGTCCAGGTCCTTGTCGGCGTAGACAACGCGATCGCGTAGCGACAGCGCAAACCACTGCCCTTCCGGCGAGCGCAAATGCGCCGGGATGGCAGCTTCCAGCACCGGCGACTTCACCGCCTGGGTGTGGCCGGCTTCGACAACGTCGAGCAGACGGCCGGTATCCACGGTCATCAGCACGTCGGCCGGCGAACGCTCGCCTTCGGCAGCCAGTCGCTCGGTCAAACCGTCCTTGAGCAGCACCGTATTGACCTTGATGCCGGTGTCCGCGGTGAAGGCGTCCAGCAGCGGCTGCACCAGGGCGGGTTCGCGCGTGGTGTAGAGGTTGACCTCACCAGCAGCGGTGGCTTTCTGCGGCGCAGCAGCAGAGGCGGGGGTGTCACCAGTTTTGGCGCAGGCGCCAAGCAGGACGAGGGAGCACAGGGCAGCCAGATGGCCGGCGGCACGCTTCGGATGACGCATGGATTACTCCGGAAGTGGTCGTCGGTCCCGGCCACGATGGCCGGACACGGATCAAATGAGAACTTATCTCATTTGATCCGCCCGTGCACTGCGTCAAACAGCCGCACCCTCGCCGGCCGGGAACAGCAGCATCGCATCGCCGTAGCTGAAGAAGCGGTACTTCTGCGCAATAGCGTGCGCATAGGCCTCGAAAACACGCTCCTTGCCAGCAAATGCGCTGATCATCATCAGCAAGGTGCTTTCCGGCAGATGGAAGTTGGTGACCATCGCATCGACGCTGCGGATGCGGTAACCCGGGGTGATGAAGATCTGGGTTTCGCCAGCGTAGGGATGCAGGTCGCCCTCGCGCATCGCACTCTCCAGCGCCCGCACCACAGTGGTGCCTACGCCGATCACGCGACCACCGGCAGCGCGGGTGCGCCGCACCTGCTCGACCAGCTCGGCACCGACATTGAGCCATTCGCGGTGCATCACGTGCTGGGACAGATCATCCACCCGCACTGGCTGGAACGTGCCCGCACCGACGTGCAAGGTGATGTGGCCAAACTGCACGCCACGCTCGCGCAGCTGCGCCAGCAGTGCTTCATCGAAGTGCAGGCCGGCGGTGGGCGCAGCCACGGCACCCACCTGCTTGGCGAACACCGTCTGGTAGCGCTCGCGGTCGTCCACACCCGGCTCACGATGGATGTAAGGCGGCAACGGCAGGCGCCCTTCGTGCACCAGCCAGGATTCCAGCGACTCTGGAATATCGAAGCGCAGCACATAGAACTCGCCATCGCGACCTAGCACCTCTGCTTCACCGCCGGCATCAAGCTGAATACGGCTACCGGGTTTGGGCGACTTGCTGGCACCGATCTGCGCACGCGCCTGCTGGCCACCGAGCAGACGCTCGATCAGGATCTCGACACGACCGCCACTGGCTTTCTGCCCGAACAGGCGTGCAGGGATGACGCGGGTGTCGTTGAACACCAGCAGGTCGCCGGGCTGCAGCAACTCGGCCAGATCACGCACTTGGCGGTCGTCGAACGGCGCCGGTGCCGGCGGAACCAGCAGCAGGCGGCTGGCCGAACGCTCGGCCAAGGGGGCCTGGGCGATCAATTCCTCAGGCAGGTCATAGGTGAAATCGGACTTCTTCAAGGCCGGAACTTCGTGCGGGGAGCTGACTATTGTAGCTCCCAGGGGCGGAAGAGCTGGTTTTTAGGCTGTGGCTGTGGCTGTGGCTGTGGCTGTGGCTGTGGCTGTGGCTGTGGCTTTGGCTTTGGGCTTGGCTTCGCTTTATGCCGTCATTCCCGCGAAGGCGGGAATCGCTCTGGCTCTGGCACTGGCTTGCTCCTGAATTCGCACTGGCCAGGCCAAATCAACAGCGAACAGCCAAAGCAAGAGCGATTCCCGCCTTCGCGGGAATGACGGCTGTAGAGCAAGGGCAAAGCAAGACCAAAGCAAACCCAAAGCAGAACCAAAACTGCGCCAAAGCAGCGCGTCCCTCTACCTCACCGCTCAAACTTGGTAGAAAGAATGATCGCGCTATTGGTCCGTTCCACCCCATCCACCGCACCGATCGCATCAGTCACCACATCCATCTCGCTGACCCCACCCACCACCACCATCGCAATCAGGTCGTGGTTGCCGCTGACCGAATGCAGCGAGCGCACCTCGGTGATGTCACGCAGCGCCTTGACCACGGCCGGCATCTTCTTCGGTAGCACGGTGATCAGCACGTGCGCACGCACCTGGCCTTGCTCGTAGTCCTCATGGGTACGCACCGTATAGCCGGCAATCACCCCCAACTGCTCAAGCCGATCGATGCGGCTCTGCACCGTGGTCCGTGACAGGCCAAGCCGGCGGGCAATCTGCGCGGTGGAGGCGCGCGCGTCCTCGCGCAACACGGACAACAGGCGTTCGTCGGCAGGAGAAATATTCACATTGCAAACCAGCTTCGTCGATTCGACGAAATTAACCGAAAATCCGTCGAGATCATAGCTGCCATATGTCCAGAATCTCCAGATAATGGGTATATACAAGAAACTTCTGGAGATGAGCATGACCGTACTCGGCCCCCTCGCCCCGCTTCGCGCGCACGCCGGCCAACGCCTGACCCAAGGCCTGGACGACGCCAGCGTTGAACGCCTGGCCGTCGCTCACCCGGACCTGGCCGGCGCCATCGCCGCTGCCGCCAGCGAATACAGCCGCATCAAGGACGAAGCTGCCGATCTGCTGGATCTGGACGAGCACGACCAGATCGCCGCCATGCAGGCTGGCTTCGTCAACTTCTACGCCGACGACGCCGTGGTCCCCTACATCGCACTGGCCGCCTGCGGCCCGTGGGTGGTCTCGCTCAAGGGCGCCGTGCTGTACGACGCCGGCGGCTACGGCATGCTCGGCTTCGGCCACACCCCGGCCGACGTGATGGCCGCTGCAGCCAAACCGCAGGTGATGGCCAACATCATGACCCCGAGCCTGGCCCAGCGTCGCTTCGTGCAGGCCATGCAGAAAGAGATCGGCCACAGCCGCGGTGGCTGTCCGTTTACCCACTTCATGTGTTTGAACTCCGGCTCCGAAGCCGTCGGCCTGGCCGCACGCATCGCCGATATCAACGCCAAGCTGCAGACCGACCCGGGCGCACCGCATGCCGGCGCCACCATCAAGCGGGTGGTGATCAAGGGCAGCTTCCACGGCCGCACCGACCGCCCCGCGCTGTACTCCGATTCCAGCCGCAAGGCCTATGACCAGCACCTGGCCAGCTACCGCGGCGAGAACAGCGTCATCACCGTTGCGCCTTATGACGAAGCGGCGATGCGCAAGGTGTTTGCCGATGCCAAGGCCAACAACTGGTTCATCGAGGCAGTATTCCTGGAACCGGTAATGGGCGAAGGCGACCCCGGCCGCGCGGTACCGGCCAGCTTCTACAAGCTGGTACGCGAGCTCACCCGCGAGCACGGCAGCCTGCTGCTGATCGACTCCATCCAGGCCGCACTGCGCGCGCACGGGACCCTGTCCTTCGTCGACTACCCGGGCTACGAGACGCTGGACCCGCCGGACATGGAAACCTATTCCAAGGCCTTGAACGGCGCGCAGTTCCCGCTGTCGGTGCTGGCCGTCACCGAGCATGCCGCCAAGCTCTACCGCAAGGGCGTGTACGGCAACACCATGACCACCAACCCGCGCGCGCTGGATGTGGCTGTTGCCACCCTCGCCCGCCTGTCGCCGGAAGTTCGCCAGAACATCCGCCTGCGCGGTGAACAAGCCGTGCAGAAGCTGGAAGCGCTCAAGACCAAGCTCGGCGGCCTAATCACCAAGGTGCAGGGCACCGGCCTGCTGTTCTCCTGCGAGCTGGCCCCGCAGTTCAAATGCTATGGCGCCGGCTCCACCGAAGAGTGGCTGCGCATGCACGGCGTCAACGTGATCCACGGCGGCGAGAATTCGCTGCGCTTCACCCCGCACTTCGGCATGGATGAGGAAGAACTCGACGTGCTGGTGGACATGGTTGGCCGCGCGCTGGTTGAAGGCCCGCGCCGGGCGCAAGCTGACGCTGCCTGATTTTCTGTGATGCGTAACGAAACAGGCGGCCATTGGCCGCCTGTTTCTGTTTGCGTATCCAAAAGCCCCCGCTCTCTCAACGCACGCTGGTAACCGCCAACGCAGGACCAGGCTGTCCACCCCAGCCACCCAGCGCCTTGTAGACAGCAACGACACTGACATTCACCGACGCTTCCGCTGCCGCCAATGCATCGTCGGCAGCCAGCTGATTGCGTTGTGCATCCAGCAAGGCCAGGAAGTCTTCCGAGCCCTCGCGATAACGCAGTTGCGCAAGCGATTCCGCCTTGCGCGCGGCCTGTGCCTGCTCAGCCACGATGCCCAACCGCGCCTGCTGCTTGGCATATCGGGTCAGCGCGTTCTCGGTGTCTTCCAATGCCAGCAACACCGCCTTCTCGTACTCGGCTGCCGCACCATCGGCCTGCGCCTTGCTGGCACGCAGGCGCGCCCGCACTGTGCCGAAGTCAAATGCCGCCCAGCTGATCGATGGAGTCAACGACCAGGCCTTGTTGTTGCCGTTCACCAGACCCGAAGCATCGCCGCCAAGGAAACCGACGAAACCACTCAGGCTGATGCGCGGAAACAGATCGGCAGTTGCCACGCCTACGCGTGCGGTAGCCGCCGCCAGTCGGCGCTCAGCCATACGTACGTCAGCACGCTGCCGCAGCAGGTCGCTGGTATCGCCCAGCGGCAAGGCCTTGGCGAATGCAGGCACTTCACGTGGCTGCAGCAGTGTGTCCAGCGAACCGGGACGCTGCCCAAGCAGCACGGCTAGACGATGCCGCGACTGCACCTCGGCAACTTCCAGCAACGGGATATCCGCCTCGATCGCCTTCAAGCGGGCGCGACTGCTCTGCACGTCCAGCTCACTGCCTGCGCCAAGTTCCAACCGGGTTTCGGTCAGCCGCTGGGTTTCACGCAGATTGAGCAGCGTGTCACGGGCAACGGCGATCCGTTTCTGTGATCCGCGCAGCTCGAAGTAGTTGCGTGCCACTTCGGCCGCCACCATCACCTGCGCGTCGGCCAGATTGTCGCGCTCTGCTCCGAGGTCGGCGCGTGCAGCTTCTGCCGCACGGCGTTGCCTGCCGAACAGATCCAGTTCCCAGCCCGCATCGAAGCCGAGCTGGTAGGTTTCGCTGAAAGCACGCTCACCGCCCATCGACGCATCCGGCTGCATGCGCCTGTCCTGGCTGCCCCCTGCAGTGATATGCGGTAGCTGATCCAAACGCTGCTCGGTGAACACCGCCCGTGCGGCGCGCACCCGGGCCATGGCGATCTGCAGGTCCAGATTGTCGCCCAGCGCATCGTGCACCAACTGGCCCAGGACCGGATCATCAAACTGCGCCCACCAGTTGGCTACCGGCGGGGCGTTGGAGAACGCGGCATCTGCCGCCCCCTGCAGGCTCACCGGCTCAACCGGTGCTGCCTTGTAGTCAGGGCCAACGCTCACGCAGCCGGCCAGCAAGGCACTGGCCATTGCGGTCACCAACAGGCGCATCACCACGGCAGCACCTCACCGAGGTAGCTGAAGCTGCCGGTCGGGCCGTCATCGCCAACCAAGGCCATGCCAACGCTGGAACGCGCGCCCTCGGCGACATCAATTTCGCCTTCGCCGCCATTCATGTCGGTTTTAACGTAGCCCGGGTGCACCGCGTTGACCTTGATCGGGCCTTCGCGCAATTCGTGCGCCAACTGCACCGTCCAAGCGTTCAGTGCACTCTTGGATGCGTTGTACGCCGGCACCAGGAATCCGTAAATAGAAGAACCAGGTTGGGCATGCAGGGTCACCGAACCCAGAATGCTGGACACATTGACGATGCGCCCGGCCGGCGCAGCACGCAGCAAGGGCAGGAAGGCCACGGTCACTTCAACCACGGCGAACAGATTGGTGTTGAAGGTGCTGCGCCAGGTTTCCAGCGACTGACCGCTGGCACCGGCCTGCAGGTCATCGACCAACACGCCGGCATTGTTGACCAGGATGTCGAGCTTGCCGTGCTGTTGCGTCACCCGCTCAACCGCTACCGCAATGCTGTCGGTATCGTTGACGTCGAGCTGGATCGCTTCCACCGGCAGGCCTTCTGCCTGCAGCTCCTGCGCCTTTGCGGCGGCGGTGTCGTAGATGCGCCCGGCCAACAGCGTGTGCACGCCTGCGGCGGCGAGCTGGCGTACGGTCTCAAGGCCGATGCCGCGGGTGGCACCAGTGACGAGGGCAACTTTGGTGTTCTGGGTATTCATCTGCTTTTCCTTGGGGGAATGAATTGATACAAGCCCGATAACATTTCAAACCATCCTTGCCAGTGAGGGTGGCAAGGACCTGCGGGAGGCAACACATCTGCAGCCTCCCGCAACGGAGTTACACCTGCCATCAATGGTGGATGGTCGGCTCACCATGCTGTACCAGCTTGCCACCGCCGTTACGTGACACGAACTTGCGCAGCGCCACATAGAACACCGGGGTCAGGAACAGGCCAAACAAGGTCACACCCAACATGCCAGCGAATACGGTGATACCCGTCACCGAGCGCACCTCGGCACCGGCGCCATGCGAAAGCACCAGCGGCACCGTGCCGGCGATGAAGGCGATCGAGGTCATCACGATCGGGCGCAGACGCAGACGGCAGGCTTCCAATGCCGCCTCGACGATGCCCTTACCGCCCATCTCCAACTCGCGGGCGAACTCGACGATCAGAATCGCGTTCTTACACGCCAAGCCCATCAGCACCACCAAGCCTACCTGCACGAAGACGTTGTTATCACCACCAGTGAGCCATACCCCGAACAATGCCGACAGCAAGGTCATCGGTACGATCAGGATCACCGCCAGCGGCAGCGACCAGCTCTCGTACAACGCGGCCAGCACCAGGAAGGCCAGCAGGATCGCAACCGGGAACACGATGAAGGCCGCCTTGCCCTGGGTCGCCTGCTGGTAGCTCAGGTCGGTCCATTCGGTGACCATGCCGGCCGGCAACACCTGTCCTGCAATCTCGGTCAGCTTGTTCATCGCCTCGGCCGAGGACAGCATGCGCGGATCGGCTTCACCGGCCAGATCAGCTGCCGGGTAACCGTTGAAGCGCAGCACCGGATCCGGGCCATAGGTTTCCTTGACGGTCACCATCGAACCGATCGGCACCATCTCGCCGCGGTCATTACGGGTACGCAGCTTGCCGATGTCCTCCACACTGTCACGGAACTGTCCGTCAGCTTGCGCGATCACCTGCCAGGTACGACCGAACTGGTTGAAGTCGTTGACATAGGCCGAACCCAGGTAGGTCTGCAGCGTGTCAAACAACTCGGTCAGCTGCACACCTTGTGCCTTGGCTTTCACGCGGTCGACCTCCGCATCCAACTGCGGCACGTTGGCCTGGTAGCTGGTGATCGGATAGGCCATACCCGGCGTCTGTGCGACCGCGCCCTGCATGCTCTGCACTGCGTTCTGCAAGGCGCCATAGCCTAGATTGCCACGGTCCTCGATGAACATCTGGTAGCCATTGCCGTTACCCAAACCAAGGATCGGCGGCGGCATCATCGCGAACGCGAAACCTTCCTGCAGCCCGGCGATCTTCTGGTTGATCTCGGCATTGATCTGCGCGGCGGTACGCCCCTTGCGCTCGTTGAACGGCTTGAGCGGGATGAAGGCCACGCCTGTGTTCGGGGTATTGGTGAACTGCAGTGCATTCAAGCCGGGGAACGAGATGGTATGGGCGACGCCATCGGTTTCCTGGGCAATCCTGGCCACCTTGCGCAGCATTTCGTCGGTGCGTGCAATCGACGAGCCTTCTGGCAGCTTCACACCGGCGATCAGGTACAGCTTGTCCTGGGTTGGGATGAAACCCGGCGGCACCAGCTTGAAGATCACCCCGGTACCAAGCAGCAGTACCGCATAGACCACGAACACCGCGCCACGACGGCCGAGGATGCGCGACACGCCGCGCTCATACTTCTCCGAGCTGGTCTTGAAGAAACGGTTGAACGGACGGAACACCCAACCGAACAGCTTGTCGATCAAACGGCTGGGCGCATCCTTGGCCGCGCCATGCGGCTTGAGCAGACGCGCGGCCAAGGCCGGCGACAGGGTCAGCGAGTTGATAGCCGAGATCACCGTGGAGATGGCAATCGTCACCGCAAACTGCTTGTAGAACTGGCCGGTAACGCCGGACAGGAACGCCATCGGCACGAACACCGCGCACAGCACCAGCGCAATCGCGACGATGGGGCCGGACACTTCCTTCATTGCCTGATGCGCAGCAGCCGTTGGCGAAAGGCCTTCTTCGATATTGCGCTCGACGTTCTCCACCACCACGATCGCGTCATCGACCACGATGCCGATCGCCAGCACCAGACCAAACAGGCTCAGCGTATTGATCGAGAAGCCAAGCATGTACAGCGCAGCGAAGGTACCCACAATCGACACTGGTACGGCGATCAGCGGAATGATCGAGGCACGCCAGGTCTGCAGGAACAGGATCACCACCAGCACCACCAGCGCGATGGCTTCCAACAGCGTGGTCACCACCGCCTTGATCGAGTCACGCACGAAGATGGTGGTGTCATACACAGCCTCGTACTTCACGTCGGCGGGGAAGGTCTTCTGCAGCTCGTCCATGCGACCTATGACCGCATCACGGATCTCCAGCGCATTGGCTCCCGGTGCCTGGAAGATACCGATGCCTACCGCGTTCTTTCCATCCAGCTGCGAGCGCAAGGTGTAGTCGCCCGCACCCAGTTCGATACGCGCCACGTCCGACAGCCGCACCACCTCGCCGTCAGTGCCGCTCTTGAGCACAATGTCACCGAACTCCTGTTCGCTGCGCAGGCGGCCCTGCGCATTGATCAGGGTCAGGAACTGGCTGTTCGGCATCGGCTCGGCACCAAGCTGACCGGCCGACACCTGCACGTTCTGCTCGCGCATGGCGCGCACCACGTCACTGGCGGTCAAGCCGCGCGAGGCAACCTTGTCCGGATCCAGCCAGGCACGCATGGCGTAATCGCCGCCGCCGAAGATCTGCGCATCACCAACGCCTGGAATACGCGCCAGCCCGTCCTTGACGTGCAGGCGGGCGTAGTTACGCAGGTACAAGGTGTCGTAGTTGCCCTTGGGCGAGGTGAGGTGCACGACCATCAGGAAGGTAGGCGACTGTTTCTGGGTGGTCACGCCCTGCCGCCGCACGTCCTCAGGCAAACGCGCCTGTGCCTGCGCAACACGGTTCTGCACCTTCACCGCTGCTTCGTCAGGATCGGTACCCGGACGGAAAGTAACGGTCATCTGCAGCACGCCGTCGGAACCGGCCACCGACTTGAGGTACATCATGCCCTCGACGCCATTGATGGCTTCTTCCAGCGGCGTGGCCACGGTCTCGGCGATCACCTTGGGATTGGCGCCCGGGTACACGGTACGCACCACCACCGACGGCGGCACCACTTCCGGGTACTCACCAATGGGCAGGAACGGAATGCTGACCAGGCCAGCGGCGAAGATCACGATCGACAGCACCGCCGCGAAGATCGGCCTGTCGATGAAAAATCTGGAAAAATCCATGGGAAGTCCTTGGAAAAGCTGGCGTCAGGCTGCAGCCGCCCTGCCCGCTCCCAACAGGAGCAGACACGCACGGCCGGCAGCCACGCCGGCAAAGGTAGTAGCGGCTTAGTTGATGCTGCTCACGGCCTGGGTTGCTGTTGCAGCAACACGCTGCATCGCAACCGGCTTGGCCTGCACCGGCATGCCCGGCATGAACACCTTCTGCACACCGTCGACGATCACCTTGTCGCCAGCGGCCAGACCCTGTTCGACGATGCGCAGGCCCTCAGCATTGCGGCCCAGCTGCACATCACGACGCTGCGCTTTGTTGTCCTTGTCCAGCACGAACACGTACTTGCGGTCCTGATCCGTGAGCACCGCCTTGTCGTCGACAAGTACTGCCTGGAACTGGCCACTGCCCAACAGTTGCACGCGAGCGAACAGGCCCGGAGTGAACTGACGGCTGGCGTTGTCCAGCAGCGCACGCACGCGGATGGTGCCGGTGCTGCGGGTGATCTGGTTGTCGAGGAAATCCACCTTGCCTTCGTGCGGATAGCCTTGCTCACCGCTCAGGCCAACCCTAACCGGCAAGGCCTGATCGCGCTCGCTCGGACGCTCACCGTTGCGTGCCATCTGCGCATAGCGCAGGTAGGTGGACTCGTCGGCGTCAAAGTACACATGCACCGTATCAAGCGATACCAGGGTGGTCAGCACACTCGCAGCATCACCTGCGGTGACCAGATTGCCGGCGGTGACCATCGCGCGCCCGGCGCGGCCATCAATCGGCGCACGCACCTTGGTGAACTCCAGGTTGAGCCGCGCCGCATCCAAGGCCGCCTGCGCGGCCTGCACCTGCGCACCGGCCTGATCGGCGCTGGCGCGGCGTTGCTCGGCGGTTTCCGCAGCGATGGCCTGCTGCTCAGCCAAGCGACGCGCACGCTCGGATTCGCTGCGCGCCAAGCCGGCCTGGGTGCGTGCACGGTTCAATTCAGCCTGCGCACGGTTGAACTCGGCCTGGTAGCTGCGCGCGTCAATGGTGAACAGCACATCACCCTTCTTCACCTCTTCGCCTTCGACGTAATTGACCTTGTCGATGTAGCCGGACACGCGCGGACGCAGCTCAACACTCTGCACGGCCTCGACGCGGCCGCTGAACTCGTCCCACTGCGCAACCTGCTTGACCAGCACCGGCGCAACACTTACTTCGGGTGCCGGCGGCGCGGCATTTTCAGCATGGCCTCCGCTGCAGGCGACCAGGACGGCCAGACTCAGCGCCGACATGCCTGCCAAGGCAACGCGGCGCAGCGTGGGGGATGGGGAGATACCTTTCATTTCGTGCTCCAAGGGGGAGGTGATCAGGGAATTACGGAAAAACAAAATGGAGCTCGACATCGCCGTGGCAGCAGCCGGTCACGCGACAATTTGCGCAGCTGAGCCCTGGACGAGCGGAACAGCGGCGGCAGCAGCGGAATCACTGTCCCGTCCGCGGAAATTTTTGGACCACCAATGGGACAAATAACCCCAGGGCGCGTCGCAACATCGCAGCCCCCTGACGCTTGGCGCCTCGAGGGGCAGCCACCTCCAAGTCGCCAAGCAAGGCCTCAAACTGCAATGGATTCAATTGATTGCAGGCCAACCTTGAAGGCAAAGCATTGCGGTAACTGGGTTCGCGGCGTGGCGCAGGCAGTGCCATGGGGGAGCGCATGCGCATGACGGCATGTCCGGATTGGGTACAGGCATACAAGATAGGCCTCTAATCCAGACTTGATTAGTACGGATTGAAGGGAATAATCATCCCGTCGCCGGCACAATTCCGCTGCCGCAAGAGTCCTACCCATGGCCAACGATCTCAACGACACCCTGATCTTCGTCAAAGTGGTCGAACAGGGCAGTTTCACTGCCGCTGCGCGCCTGCTCGGTCAACCCAAGACCACGGTCAGCCGCAAGGTGCAGGAGTTGGAGACCCGCCTGGGCGCGCGCCTGCTGCATCGGACCACGCGCCGCCTGGGCCTGACCGAGGCTGGCACGGTCTACTACGAGCACTGTCAGCGTATCGCCCGCGAACTGGACCAGGCCGAGAGCGCGGTCAGCCAGTTGCAGTCCGGCCCGCGCGGTTGGCTGCGTTTCACCGTGCCGTACTCCATCGGCACCTGCTGGATTGCACCGCTGCTGGGCCAGTTCCAGAGTGAATACCCGGAGATCCGGGTCGACATGCACCTGGGCAATGAAACCCTGGACCTGATCTCCGGCGAAGTGGACCTGGCCCTGCGCGTCGGCGCGCTGCCCGACTCCAACCTGATCGCGCGCAAGCTGGGCAGCCTGCGCACCCAGGTGTTTGCCAGCCCGGCTTATATCGCCGTGCACGGCGAGCCCCAGCACCCCGACGAGCTGCAGTTCCACCGCACCTTGGCGATCCGTAAGACCCATCACGGGCAAACCCAACGCTTTACTTGGACGTTGGCAGAAAATGGCGGCGAGATGCGTGAGTTTCCAGTCAACCCGTTACTTGTAGCGAATGACCCTTCAGCGCTGAACGCAGCCCTGGTGGCCGGCGAAGGCTTGATGCTCAGCAGCGATGTGATGGCCAAGCCCTTTGTCGAATCCGGCATGGTGCGGCAGATTCTGCCCGGCTGGACCGGCCCGGACTACGACTTCAATGCGGTGTTTGCCGGCGGCCGATTGGTCTCCCCCAAGGTCCGCGCGTTCATCGACTTCCTGGTCGCCAAGCTCAACTTCGACGCCAACTACATGATGCTGCAATGCCCCAACGCCAAACGTCTGGCCGATATCGAGCAGGAGTATCAGCAGCGCTCGAAGGGGCACCCGAAGCTGCGTGTGGTGGAAGCGCTCAGCGCCTGAGCGCGGTGCCATGCGGCAAACAGTAACGGCGGCCATCCAGGCCGCCGTTACTGTTTGCATCAAGCATTTGAAGTATCAGTAACCGCGGTAATACGGCCACAGCGGCACGATGTGCACTTCCTTGCAGCCGTCATAGCGACTGCAGCTGCCGAAGTAACCCGGCCCGGAATAGCGCTGGCGGGCATCACGGTTGTAGGGGCTGTTGTAGAAGTCCGGGCGCGAAAGCCGTCCTTCGCCATAATAGCGGTACGGCGTTTGGCCGATGCTCGATTCGGTACCGAAGGTCTGCGCCAGCACCTGCGCACCGTCGTTGTCGACGTAACCGTTCTCGTTGTCGTAGCGGACCAGCCGGTAATAGATCGTCTCGCCGCCCTGCTTGCGGCTATGCAGCTGCTCCATCTGCCCGCCGCCAGCATCAGCGTAGGCCTTGCCGCCTTCGAACAGCACTTCGCTGGGGTTGACGATCTCCTCCTCCAACGGCGGCGCGGCCCCCGCACTCGCTGCTACTGCAAGCAACATGGCCGCTACAGCCAACTTGTTCCACGTCTTACCCATAATGCGCATGACCACCCTCCTTGATTGGGCACCTGCCGCCAACGGCAGCCCGCCGTGATCGCCCAGCCAGCACCCCTGACTGAGCCGTCATTGCTACCTGTTGCCATCACCGCATCAGCCTTGCCGACACATAAGCGATGACCCATCGGGACGAATCCGCATTCATTATAGGAGCAAGCCATCGGCGAAGCCGTGAAACCGGTTCGATACTCAACGCGCTGACTTGATCTGCTGGTACCCAGCCAGTGCCCGGCGTATCACCTGCCGGGCTTCGGCAGCATCGCCCCAGCCGTTGAGCTGGATGTCGGCGCCAGCCGGCAGCTGCTTGTAGACGTGGAAGAACGCTTCGATGCGCTGGATCTCCACCGCTGGCAGATCCTCCAACGCGCGCACCTTCGCATAGGTTGGATCGACGGCATCCACCGGTACACCGATGATCTTCTGGTCAGCTTCGCCTTTGTCGAGCATGCGCAACACACCCAGCGGACGGAAGCGCACTACCGCACCGGGTTGGATCGGAAAGCGGGTCAGTACCAGCGCATCCAGCGGGTCACCATCACCGGCCAAGGTCTGCGGCATCGAACCGTAGTTGGCCGGATAGGCCACCGGCATCGACAGGAAGCGATCCACCCGCAGCTCGCCATGCTCACCGAGCTCGTACTTGATTGCGCCGCCAGCGGGAATTTCCACCACCAGCAGCGCTTCCTCGGGTGCATCGCCTGGCTGCGGCAGCGCGAACGGATGCAACAGTTCACCCGCTACCAACAGCGGCGAAGCCATCGCCAGCGCTACGCCGTACAGAGCTGCCAGCATCGTCTTCATCTGCTCACTCCCAGCAACGGTCGTCGCGGCCCTTGGGCGACATTGCGCGCGGGCAATCACGCTGCGGAATGCGCCCCTCGGTGACCTCACTGAACCGCTTGCCGCCATCTGCACCGCGGCTGATCTGGAAGGCATCATACAGACGACCGGTTGCAGTACGCGCCTCGTAACGCAGCCCCTTGTCGTCCAGCCGCAACACTTGGAACAATTGCGTGTCCTCGGCGGTCGGCTTCATCGTCGCCCTTGCTTCCGGTGACAAGCGGTATTGCTTGGGACCGGCAACGGACGAGATGTACTGCGGCAACGCTGCACCTGCATCGGCACGGCGGCCGTAGGTGTGATCGTGGCCCTGCAGCACCAGGTCGACCTTGTGCCGCTGCAGTACCGGACGGATCTCACTGGCCAGCACCGAGCTGTCACGCTCGGCGCGCAAGGGATACAGCGGCTGATGCACCACCACGATGTTCCAGGGCTGGCGACTGCTTTCCAGCACACCCTCCAACCAGTTCGCCTGCGCCTTGGCGGTACCCAGATCCAGCGCCGAAGTGCCATCCAGTACCACCACACGCAGGCCCTGATAGTCGAACCAGTAAGTGGTACTGGCCGTAGCCGATGCACCATTGCCCGGCAGCGCGAAGGTCAGCGGCCAATGCTTGCCAAGCACGCGCCGTTCCTGCGGCGTGTCCTCGAACTCTTCGAAATATTCGTGGTTACCTGCTGCCGGTGCTACCGCCGTACCCGGCAGCAGCCAGCCACCGGCGGCGAACCACTCGCCCCATTCGTTGTCGTCCTCGCCATCACCGCCACTGACCAGATCACCCGCAAACAGCGTCAGCCGCGCATCCGGCGCGGTCTGCCAACCCTGTCGTATCACTCGGCTGACATGGCTGAGGTTCTTGTTCTGGGTATCGCCGAAGTACAGCACGGTGAGCGGTTGGCCAGCGGCAGCGGCAGTACGGAAGTGCTGCCATGCACTCCAGCTGCCCTGCCCCTGCACCCGGTAGGCATACAGCGTGTCAGCCTGCAGACCATCGACCAGTGCACGATGGTGCTCGCTGTTGCCGTTCTCGGTCTGCAGCAGTTGACTGCTCGCAGTGAGCTGCCGCACCTGGCCCATGTCCGGCGAGTCGCCAGCCACGGTGATTTCCAGCAGCGCCGGCTGGGCCAGCGGCGCGGTACGCCACGCCACCGCAAAGCCGCTGCTGGCGTCCTGTGCTGGTGAAGCGACGATGCGGTCAGGAAAGCCACTGGCCGCGTAGTGCCGGCTCCCCGCCGGCACCTGCGTATTGGGTTCGGCAGCTGGAGCGGCCCCCGCCGCTCCAGCTGCGCCCATCAGCGCTGCACCGATCAGTGCTATCAGCGGCAGCCGCTGTGTCAAACGACCATGCCCCCTCACTTGCCACAGTCCTGCGGCAGCGACAGCGCCTTGGCGATATCACGCCAATCGAAGGCCACCACGCCTTGATCGTCATGTACCGCATACAGCGCACCTTGCGGGAAACGTGCCGACACCTGCTGGCTGTTCCAGATGCCGTCGGTATTGGCCACCGTGTTGCCGTGGAACGAGCCCACCGGCGCCAGCGTCTTGCGGTCGAACAGATGGAAGGTGCTGCGCTGCTTGCCCTGCTCGGTGGTGATCCACCAACCACCATCGCCGCAGGTACGCAGCATCACACCTTCGGCCTGCGCCTTGAACAGGCCGCGACCGAAAGTCTCGCCACTGAAGTCGCCAGCAAGGTTGTAGACCTTGAACTCGCTGGCATAGGTTTCGTCTTCCTCGGCGATCAGCAGGCGATCGTTGGCCGGATCACCCCAGATCGACTCGACCACGCGCAGCGCGCCCTTGGGCGAGCTGTCGCCGATGCTGCGCACCAGCTTGGCCTGCACCGTGCCACCATCAACGGTGACGTGATAGCGACGCACACGCTCGTTCAAACGCTCCAGCGCCGGCAGGATGTCGTTGCCGGCCGCATCTTCGCCATCGTCGTAGGAGTCGGTGACGTACAGGTCATAACCGCCCTGCACCGGGTTCACCCACAGACCATAAGGCTTGCGCAGATCATTGCCGGCAAACACGCCAAGCGGCTTGAAGTCCGGCAGCTGCAGCACCTGCACGCGGTGGTTGTCACGTTCGACGATGAACACCAGGTCATCCTGCACGGCAATGCCATTGGGGCGATCGAACTGCCCCAGCGCGGTGCCGGTGCTGCCGACGTCACGCAGATGCTTGCCGGTCTGGCCGTCGTATACCACCAACTTGTCGGTGGCCTTGGCGGTGGCGATCAACCACAACCGGCCATCGGCACCGCGCCAGCTGGCCGGCGAATCGATGTTGTCAGCCGGCGTCATCGGGGTCAGGAAGGCTTCGGCCACCAAGGTGGACGGCACAGCGGTCGCCCCCTCGGCAAGATCGGCAGCGGTTGGCGGCGTGCTGGACTTCGGCGCCGGCTGACAGGCACTCAGCACCAAGGCAACGGCGGCAACGAGAAGCGCGGCCCTCACAGTGCCACCTTCACGCCAATCGCGTAGGTACGGCCGTATTCCTCGTTCTGCAGGGTGCGCGAGGACACGCCCTGGTACAGCTCCAGCGGCTCGTCCAGCAGGTTGGACGCTTCCAGATACAGACTCACGTTCTTGCTTATCTTGTAGTCGAAGCTGAAGTCGAGCTGGGTATGCGGCGCGACATAGATGTCAAAGGGGCGGCTGTCGCCGATGGTATCCAAGTACTCGCTGCGATAGACACCTGCCAGACGGGTGCTGAGGCTGCCCCATTCATAGCCGATATGTGCGCTGTAGATGTTCTTGGACGCGCGCGGCAGATTGAAGTCCTCGCCCTCGCGGTCAGCGATGCCCGGATCGAAATCGGTATCCAGCCAGGTGCCGCTGGCACCGACCAGCAGGCCAGCCCAAGCGCCCGGCAGGAAGCTCAACTGCTGCTGCCAGTTGAACTCGGCGCCGAACACCTTGGCCTTGTCGCCATTGATCGAACGAGTCACGTCAAAGCCCGGATACTCCAGATCGGTCTTGCTCTCGACCTGCACGATGTAGCCGTCGATGGACTTGTGGAACAAGCCCAGCGAGATGATGCCACTGTCGCCCAGGTAGCGCTCGAAGGAGAAATCCAGATTGGTGGACTCGTACGGGTCCAGGTTCGGATTGCCGATGCGCGCCTCCTTGTCGTCACGGTTCACTGCCAAACGCGGCGAGACATCACCGAACGACGGGCGCGCCACGGTCTTGTTGATCGAACCGCGCAGCACCCAGTCATTATTGGTGTCGTAGCGCAGGTGCAGACCTGGCAGCACACTGCTGTAGCTGTTGTTTGCGATACGCGGCGTAACAACAACGGTCTTGCCGTCGCTGGCGATATCCACGTCGTTGCCGGTTGCATTGAACTGGGTATTCTCGACGCGTACGCCACCGATCACGCGCAGCGCGCCGATGTCCCAGGTACCCATGGCATAGGCCGAAAGGATGTCTTCGCTGGCGATGTAGTCCTCTTCCAGCGAGGTCATCTTGTTACCGGCGACGTCGCCGGATTTGGCACTGTACTTGCTGCCGTTGGCCGCCCACCAGGCGCGCATTGCCGCCGAACTCATGCCTTGACCGAGGCTGCCGCCGCGATGATCAAGCGTCTTGCCATTCCAGCTGGACAGATCAACCGCCGGGCCGGTACGCAGCTCGACCTCGTCCACATTGACATCACGCTCGCGCCAACGGCCCAGCACACCGAACTTGTAGCTGCCCTTGTCGCCATCGAAACGGATGTTGACCTGCGCGCTGCGCTCACTGTCGTCGATCTGCTTGGGCGAGAGCACCACACGATCAAAGGCATAGTTGCCGTTGTCCATCCAGCCGCTGTCGCTCAAGCTCAGGCCGGGAATGCCACTGCTCTGGTTGAGCGTGGCCGACATATCACCACCGTCGTAGTCAAAACGCGCTTCCATTTCATCATTCACGCGCTCGCGGGTCTTGGTGTAGCCCACCTTGTAGTCCAATACCGCGCCGCTCAACTTGTTCTCACCACCGAGGCTGACCGCCAAGGTGTTCTCTTCCTTGGTGCGGTAACGCATGCGCTTGCTGATGGCGTCAGCTGGTAGATCGTCAATCTGATAGCGGCCGCCGCCAAGGGCGGCAATATCGCCGTCGCCGAGGCCAAAGATCGTGCGCTGGCGGGTTTCCGCATCGTCGAACTGGCTGTACAAGGTGCGCAGGTAGTAGCGATTGTCGTCATCCGGACGCCAATCGAAGTTCAAGTTTGCACCGGTGCGCTCGCGCTCGATGGTGTACTTGCGGCGCTGAATCTCGACCGCCGCCAAATCATCATCGGCACCGCCCTTGAAGTTGTCGTACTCCACTTCAGTGTTGTCGGATTCAAAGGTTCGCTTCTGGTAGTTCACGCCCAACGCCACACCAAAGGTATCCGCAAACACTTCGCTGTAATTGAATGCAGCCTTCGGGCTGGTTTCACCCGACAGCTCCTGGTGGCTGCCTTCCAGCTTGCCCTTCAGGGAGCGGCCATCACGGTCGAACGCCGATGCCGACTCCACCACCACCGCGCCGCCGATGGCATCACCCGGCATGTCCGGCGTGGCCGACTTGATCACCCGCAGGCGCTCGGTGGACTCGGATGGAATCACGTCCAGCGGCGCTGCGCGTGAGGAGTCCTCCGGGGTGCCGATGGCGATACCGTCAATGCTGACGCTGTTCAATGCCGCATCCAGGCCGCGGATCACCACGAAGCGACCCTCGCCCTGATCGCGGGTGACGCTGACGCCGGGCAACCGCTGCAGCGACTCGGCGACGTTCATGTCCGGGTAGTCACCCATCGAGTCGGAGGCAACCGCGTCCTGCACGCCATTGGCGTCGCGCTTGAGTTCAACGGCGCGGATCTGCGCTTCGCGCTGGGCGCGTACTTCAATGCGCTCCAGATCGATGGCGGCCGCCGCACCGCTGGCGATCGTTGTCGTGCCATCGGCCGCGGCCTGTTGTGCATATGCAGGCGCGACAGCCATACAGGCCACCGCGGTCGTCACCGCCACCACCAAGACGCTCTTGCGCACTACCGCCCCCAATCTGTGTAAAGGATGGGTGTGCAAGGTATGTCCGTTCAGTTACGCGACAGTTACAGTGGCACAGCGGGAATATTTCAGCCTGTGACTTCGCAGGTACAGCGCGGTCAAAGAAAGCCGCTCCGTCAGCGTCATGGGCGATACTGCCAGCCTCGGAGCCGCCGCTCCTCACCACAGTGCTGTTCGCTCATTTGCGGCGAGTGCCTACAAGAACCTTCGCCTTTCTCCAACTGAAAGCACTCCATCACCTGATCCGGACAACGCTCACTGCGTTGCTGACGCCCTCTACCCGCGCTTCGTAGACACCGTCGGCCTTTCTGATCAGCCGCACCTTGGGATCGGTCTTGTCTCCAGCAGAGTAACCACCCTGTGTCTGCCGCCATAGCTGACCATTGGCCAGCCTGAACTCGGTATCCCCCCTCCAACCCGTAAACCGGCCCTTGATCGTGGACTCGATGCTGTTTGAACTTTCCATCCACGCAGAAAGGGAGCGCTCGATACGCTGCACCCGCAACACCTCTGCACCAACTCCGATTTCATTGCTCGTCGGGCACACGATTACCTCCCCCCGCCGTCTACTCATGTATCCAGGGCCGGAGCTCACCTCCCACATGCTGCGATCGGACAAGATGATGATCTCTCCAGCGCGCCCCTCCAGCCGCTCGGGCCCTACCACGTTAGCCACATGGCAATCCCCGCCCCAAGCGACGCTTGGCAGCAGCAACGCTACGCCAGCCATACGTTTCATCACGCACATGTATGATCCCCCGCCGTCATGAAACGCATCAACGCCTCCGTACCATGATCGTGCCGGACACTCCGTCAACCTGCATCTCATAGTCGAAGCCCCGCCGCATCAACGTCACTCGTGGCGAATAAGCTGTTGTTTTCCGTACGCGCCCATCAGTCTGTTGCCAGATCTCCCCGTTCTGCAGCTGGAACAGGGTTTTCCCGGTCCATCCCTCGAAATTCCCTTTGATCCGGCTTTCGATGTGATGAGTGGCTCCCGCAAGAGACAAAGGCAAGGCGCGCGAACCAGAGATGGAAGCAACCTCCACTTCCGGACCCAACTCCACTTCAGGTTCCGGTTCTTTGAGGTAACCGAATTCGGCATCGTAGCGAACCAATCGGTAGTACATCAGCTGCCCGTTCTGTCGACGCGTGCGCAGCGCCTCCAGCTGGCCACGCCCCAGATCGATATAAGGCACACCGCTGCGAAATATCACCTCACTGGGATTCACGATCTCCTGCTCCAGCGGCGGCAGCACTGGCACGGCAGTCGCGTCCGCGGCCCACGACGTGAACAGCAACAAGCCCGTCCAGACCAACACCTCATCACGCAAGCGCATGCTCCCCCCTGTGTCGCACTTTCAGCCCGACGCGGGCTGCGAACATCATCTCTGGAAACCACCCCACAAGTCACCCAGCACTGGCGTCACGTATGAGCGTTTGAGGCGGGCGCACAACCACCGGATCCGGAGCCGCGTCTGCGCGCACGTTTCTTGCCGCGCCGGTCGGGCTGCCTCGCTCTATCTGGCGACTCGCGCCCGGCCGGCCTGCCGTTACGAAGGCATGAGCGCAGAGGCGCTAAAATGGTGGCTCTCCTCCTGCTCGATCACTCCCATGAAAATCGTCGAAGTCCGCCACCCCCTGGTCCAACACAAGATCGGCCTGCTCCGCGATGCATCGATGAGCACCAAGGATTTCCGCGAGGTGGTCAATGAGCTGGGAACCCTGCTGGCCTATGAGGCCACCGCAAATCTCGAGACCGAAAGCCACACCATGCCTGGCTGGGCTGGCCCGGTGCAGGTGCAGCGCATTGCCGGTGCCAAGATCACCGTGGTGCCGATCCTGCGCGCGGGTCTGGGCATGCTCACCGGCGTGCTGTCGCTGATTCCGGCTGCCCGCGTAAGCGTGGTTGGCCTGCAGCGCGACGAGGAGACCCTGCAGCCCGTGCCCTACTTCGAGCGCCTGACCGGTCGTCTGGAAGAACGCGACGCGCTGATCCTGGACCCGATGCTCGCCACCGGCGGCACCTTGATCGCCACCATCGACATGCTCAAGCGGGCCGGCGCGCGCCGCATCAAGGGCATCTTCCTGGTCGCCGCACCGGAGGGTCTGAAGGCACTGGAAGCCGTGCATCCGGACGTTGAGATCTACACCGCCGCCATCGACGAGCGGCTCAACGAGAAAGGTTACATCCTGCCGGGCCTGGGCGATGCCGGCGACCGCATCTTCGGCACCCGGGTTGGTTGAAGCCAGTCCGCACATCACGTGGCTGCTGGCATCTGCCGGCAGCCACGCCAGCTTTATCGCCGCAGCCAGTGCTCACCCGCAGCCGGCGGAGCGGCCAATACCCCGCGCGCCGGTTCGCTTTCAAGCAACTCAGCCTGCAGAAACGCGGTACCCAGTTGCTGGGCTCTTTCGAACAGTTGCTTCGGCTCTCCACCGATCAAGTTGTGATCGCCACCGGCAAGCACCACCGCGGTCTTGCCACCCACCGGCGCGGTTTCGACCGCGTAGAGGTGATCGATTGGATCCACAACGAAGCCCGACACCAGGTCCTCGTCGCCAGTAACAAGCAGCAGCGGCACCGCCAGCGATGCATACGACTTCGGCCCGATCAGGCCCGGAATCCTGCCCGGTGACGAGTAACCCAGCACCGCAACCACCGACGGGTCGCGCAACGGCCCCAGCTGCGACAGCGCGCCGCCGAGCGCGGTCGAGATCAAGGTCCCCAGGCTGTGTCCCGCCGCAGCCACCGGCACCCCCGGCCAATGTGCGCCCGCATAAGCACTGGCCGCGCGCATGTCGGCCAAGCGTTCGCCCAAGCCCTGTTGCAGCGAGAACTTTTCCCGCCCCGGATACTTCACCGAATCCACGTGCAGGGGCGCCAGGACCACGAAACCTGCATCCGACCAGGATTGCACCAGAGGTTCGTAGCGCTCCGGCCAGGCACCATGCCCCGAGGAAAACAGCACCACCCCGTGCACCTGTGCAGGTTTCCATATCGCCATTGTGGTGGCGCGATCAGGGCGCGCCTGCAGCGCGACTACTTCGGTCGGAGCGGCAACCGCTGCCATCACCGGTGCCAGCGACATGACGCAGGCCAACATGGCACGACGTAGTAAAGAAGGTCGTTTCAAGGCGATATCTCATCCATAACGTGATGCGACTACTGTCGCCGCTGAAAACGGCCCGATTCAGTGCCGGAAGTCAGTTTCTGCAGGGGCGAAGGTCAGCACTCGAGCCATCGGCAAGCGCATCCCTGGCCCGCTGCAACGATTAAAAAAGTTTCATCCGTGGTTGACGAATATTTACTCCCCTGCAGGCGGATGCTCGCCCCACCACCCGCGAAGGAGCCACACCATGTACCGCCCCATCCTGCTCGCCTGCCTGCTGTTGGCCACCGCACTTCCCCTCGCTGCAAGCGCTGCACCAACCGCTACGCGCACCCCGCAACAACAACGCATGGCCGATTGTTCGGCCAAGAACAAGGGCATGAAGGGCGACGCCTACAAGCAGGCGCAACGCAGCTGCCTCAGCAGCCATGCCACTCCGGCTGCAGCCGCAACGCCTGCAATGGCCGCGCACCCGGCCATGGCAATGCCTTCGTCGGCTGCAGCGAAGCCGACGCCGACGCCGACGCCGATGCCTGCAGCACACACCGCAACCGCGGCAGTCACCCCGCAGCAGCGCATGGCCACTTGCAACACCGACGCCGCAAGCAAACATCTTGCCGGCGATGCCCGCAAGACCTTCATGAGCAGTTGCCTGCGCACCCACTGAGCGCCATCGGCAGGCAACAAAAAAGAGCGGAACCCGTGGGTTCCGCTCTTTTCGCTCGCGTCACATATTACCTGGAAAGCTCAGGCAGCCAGCGAACGCGCCTTCAATTCGCCCACTTCATGTGCGGTGGCAAAGCGCCCCTTCTCATCACGTACCACCTGCGCCATAGCGCACTGCGGGTCATGGGTGAAAAACAGGTGCACGTTGCGCGCCAGCTTGTCCTCCAGAAATGCCCGCTTCTCGTCGATCAACAATTCGGCGTTGCGGTCGTAACCCATGGTGATCGGCACGTGCACCCAGGAGCGGCCGGGAATCAGATCCGCGCAGAACACCACGCCGCCACGCGGCTGCCCGTTGACCCGCTCGGGGCCGACGATCTCGGCCAACATCAATCCCGGCGTATGGCCGTCGCTGAAGCTGAAACGCACCGACTCGCCCAATACTTTCGAATACGCGCCGCTGACGATTTCAAGGCGCCCACTGGCTTCCAGCAATCCAGTCAACTCAGGAATGAAACTGGCCCGATCACGCGGATGCGGATGCTTGGCTCGTTCCCAGTGCTCGGCACCAATCACGAAGGTCGCGTTGGGGAACAACAGCTCTGGCTCGCGACCTTCCGACCACGGCGCCAGCAAACCGCCTGCGTGATCGAAATGCAGGTGACTGAGCACGACCACGTCGATGTCTTCATGCTCGAAGCCTGCTTCACGCAGTGAGTCGATCAACACATGACGCGGTTCCTGCACACCATAGCGCTCGCGCAGCTTGGGCTCGAAGAACGCACCGATGCCGGTTTCGAACAGCACGGTCTTGCCGCCCAGCGGGCTGGCGAGCAAGGCGCGGCATGCCAATTCAATCCGATTGGATTCATCGGCCGGTGCCCACCGCTCCCACAACGCCTTGGGTGCGTTGCCGAACATTGCGCCGCCATCGAGTTTTTGCGAGTTACCGCGAATCGACCATAGTTTCATATGAAAAATTCTACCCGCTGCGCGTTAAATATTCGCAAGGATCTGGTGGCGGATATTTGACGGGCTGGCACAGATGGGGAGCGCAGTGTTGCGTGCACCTATTGGAAGGATGGTTGCTGACGAGGCCTGACTTTGGATCGGCTTCTGCTCCTATGCCGTCATTCCCGCGCAGGCGGGAATCGCTCTACTCTTGCTCTCGCCACTGCCTACACGATGCAGTAGACCGAGCAGGAAATGGAGCGAAGAACATAAGGCAAAAAGCAGGTGCGATTCCCGCCTGCGCGGGAATGACGGCACGGATCAAAAATCAAACAAAAACCCCGCCGAAGCGGGGTTTCCTGTTCTCCTCAGTCAACCTTTCCTGACTTGCGAACCTCGGCACTACCTACCGGGTTACGCGGGTCACTGCCGCCACTAAGTACATTGCTGCGTCGATCCCACTCCACCGTCTGCAGGTTGCCCCATACGTGGCTGGAACCGCGGCCGCCTTCGGCCGAGTCGCCCGGCAGTTCAACCTTGTGGCCCATCGCCTGCAACTGCTTGGCAACTTCCGGCGAGAACGCACCGGTTTCCGCTGAAATCTCATCCGGCAACCACTGGTGGTGATAGCGCGGCAAGGCGGCTACCTGCTGTGCGTCCAGACCGGCGTCATAGCCGAGGATGCCAAGCAGGACCATGGTGATGATGCGGCTGCCACCCGGCGTGCCAATCACCACGACCTTGTCGTCGTTCTCCATGAAGGTCGGCGTCATCGAGCTGAGCATGCGCTTGCCCTTGGCCGGCGCGTTGGCCGCGTAGCCCATCACGCCGAAGGCGTTGGGCGTGCCCGGCTTCAACGCGAAGTCGTCCATTTCGTTGTTCAGCAGCACGCCGGTGCCGGCCGGGATCAGACCCGAGCCGTACAGCAGGTTTACCGTCTGGGTACCGCCAACGCGATTGCCTTCACTGTCGATGATCGAGAAATGGGTGGTCTCGTCATCTTCCAGCGGCGTCGGGTTGCCCGACAGCAGATCGCTGGGCGTGGCCTTTTCCGGATGGATGGTGGCACGCAGACCTTGCGCGTAGTCGCGGCTGGTCAGCACCTTCTGCGGGATATCGACGAAGTCGGGATCGCCAAGGAAGAAGGTCCGGTCGCGATAGGCACGACGCATCGCTTCCACCACCAGATGGGTGCTGTGTGCCTGATCCATCTTGTTCAGATCCCAGGGCTCCAGGATCTGCAGCATCGAGGCCAACGCGATGCCACCGGAGGACGGCGGCGAGGCGGTGGTGATCTTCCAGCCTCGGTAGTTGAACACGATCGGCTCACGGGTCTTGACCGTATAGCCGGCCAGTTCCTCGGCGGTCCAGCGGCCGCCGGCCTGCTTCACGCCGGCCAGCAACTTGCGCCCGGTCTCGCCGCGATAGAAACCATCAAAGCCATTGGTCGCCAGCAGCTGCAACGTATGCGCCAGCTCCGGCTGCTTGAAGATATCGCCCTCGGCAATCGGCTTGCCATTGCGCAGGTAGACCTCGCGGGTACCCGGGTAACGGTCCATCACTTCGCGGCGAGTGGCGTAACCACGGGCCATGCGTGCATACACCGGGAAGCCATCGGTGGCGACGCGGATGGCTGGCGCCAGCGAATCGCTCAGCGGCAACTTGCCATGCTCACGCGCCAGCTTCACCAGCGCCGCCGGCAGGCCGGGGATGCCGGCCGACCACGGGCCATTGACCGAACGGTCACGGTCCAGCTTGCCGTTCTTGTCCAGGAACTGCTCGGGCGTGGCGGACTCAGGCGAGGTTTCGCGCGCATCCAGCATCACGTCCTTGCCGGTCTTTGCGTCATGCAGCAGGAAGAACCCGCCGCCGCCCAGGCCCGAGCTGATCGGCTCGACCACGGCCAGGGTGGAGGACACGGCCACCGCGGCATCGAACGCGTTACCGCCCTTGCCAAGGATTTCCATACCGGCCTGGGTCGCCAGCGAATGGCCGCTGGCAATTGCCGCGCCATCGGGGTGTGCAGCGCGGGCCGGTGCGGTATCGGCTGCCCACGCAACCGGTGACAACACCAGTGCGAACAGCAGCAGGGAACGGGCAACGAGTTTCATGCCGTTGGATTCTCCGATTGGTAAAACTCAGGGTGATCGCGTTGCAGACCGGCCAGTTTGGCCAGCAGCTGATCTTCGGTTTCGACGATTTCCGGGTCCGGGTCGATGCATTCGACCGGGCACACCACCACGCATTGCGGCTCATCGAAATGACCGACACATTCGGTACAACGGGCCGGATCGATCACATAGATCGTCTCGCCCATTGCGATGGCCTGGTTGGGACAGGCCGGCTCACAGACGTCGCAGTTGACGCAGAGCTCATTGATTTTCAAAGACATTGTTGCGGTATTCCCGTCGGAGCGGGGCTTGCAACCGGCGCCTGCCGGTTCGTCGGTCCTGCTGTTCATGGCCTGCCAAGGGCAGTGCCGACAGCAAGCTTACCGGATACTCGTTTTGGCGGGGTCTAGACCACTGCTTCCACAGCGTTCCGCGCATGTGGGTGCTGGCTTTGGTGGCGGCTGGATTTGGCTGAATTGCGCGTTGTTGACAGGGGTCACGCAATGCCAGAGCAGAACTACAGCCAACGCTGAGGCCAAGAGCAGAACAAGGGCGACTCCCGTCTTCGCGGGGATGACGCACTGGCAAAGGCGGGGTCGCTACGCGACCCCGCGCCAGCTGGAGCGGGGCTACATCCAGAGCCAGAGCAGAAGCAAGAGCTAGAGCAGAAGCAAGAGCGATCCCCGCCTTCGCGGGGATGACGCACTGGCAAAGGCGGGGTCGCTACGCGGCCCCGCGCCAGCTGGAGCGGAGCTACATCCAGAGCCAGAGCAGAAGCCAGGGCTAGAGCAGAAGCAAGAGCGATCCCCGCCTTCGCGGGGATGACGCACTGGCAAAGGCAGGGTCGCTACGCGGCCCCGCGCCAGTGCGTCACTTGGCTTCGACGAAGACGTAGTCGGCGCCGGTCGGCTTGACGATGGTCTGCACGCGGGCGTTGTCAGCGGCGTCGCCGATGAACACCACGCGCACACCCTTCATCGAATCAGCCTGCACGTCCTTGAAGCTGGTCTCGATCAGGTCAGCCATCTTGGCCGAAGCCGACGAACCGAAAGCCAGCATGTTGCCCGGCTGGATGCCACGGCCTACGGCGCCGGTAGCGCTCTCAGCCTGACGGTCGTACTTGGCAGCAAATTCCGGATCCGATTCCGGCGGCAGGTAGTACAGGAACGGGCTGGCGGTGATGTTGCCCATGTTCTGCACGGCGACCGCCTGCAGGTACTTCTTCCAACCTGCATCGTCATCCTTGGCCGGGGCGACCAGCGCCTGCTGCGCTTCGACTACCGGCGCTTCTTCTTTCTTGCAGGCGGTTACAGCCAGCACCATCGAGGCGGCAAGCAGCACGCGCATCGTGTTCTTCATGATCGTTCTCCCGTTGAAAAGTGGTGTTACTGAAAAAATTTACTGCCCGCGCGCTTCGCGGGCCTTGCGCAACGCTTCAAGCACAGTGGCCGGCACGAAGCCGGAGACATCCCCACCCAACCGGGCGATTTCACGCACCAGCGAGGAGGAAATGAAGCTGTGCTGCTCGGAGGGGGTGAGGAACAGCGTCTCCACCTCCGGAATCAGATGCCGGTTCATGCTCGCCATCTGGAATTCGTATTCAAAATCAGACACCGCGCGCAGGCCGCGCAGTAGCACCCCGCCGTGCACGGAGCGCACGAAGTGGGCCAGCAAGGTGTCGAAGCCAACTACTTCCACGTTGTCGTGGTGTTGGAGTGCTTCCACCGCCAAGGCTACGCGCAGTTCGAGCGGCAGCGTCGGGCCCTTGGCCGGGCTTTGCGCCACGCCAACCACCACCTTCTCGAACAACGGCGCGGCACGGTTCACCAGGTCGATATGACCGTTGGTTATCGGGTCGAAAGTGCCCGGGTATACGGCGATGCGGCGATTGGCTGAGGTCATGCGGGTTCGGTCGCGTTCATGTCGCCGCGAAGTGTAGCAGCGGCTCGCCGATAGAGGGCATAGGCCACCTCGCGGGTGCTGCCCTCTCGGCGTAGCTGCCATTCCGCCGGCAGCTGCAGCGCCGCGTCCACCGGCGCTTCCACATACAGCCAGGCATCTTCAGCCAGGTGCCGGGGCAGGCGTTCGATCACCTGTTCCCACAAACCGGCAGCGAAGGGAGGGTCCAGAAACACCAGATCGGCCCGTGCGGGCGACGCACTGCCCAGCCATTGCAGGGCATCGCCGGCAATCACCTCAACCTGTGCCGCTGCCCCCAGCTTCCCGACCACGCCGCGCAGAGCAGCCACCAACTGCGGATCGCGCTCCACCAGTTGTGCCGACACCGCACCGCGCGACACCGCTTCCAGCCCAAGCGCACCGCTGCCGGCAAACAGATCCAGGACCCGCGCGCCAGGCAGCTTGGGCATCAACCAGTTGAACAGGGTTTCGCGCACCCGGTCGCTGGTCGGCCGCAGGCCCGGCAATTCAGGAACCTGCAGACGGGTATTGCGCCAGCGTCCACCGACGATGCGCACCTGCCCACTGGCGGAGGGCGCCTTGCCGCGGATCGGGCTCATCCGGCCCGCACCGGCAAAGCCAATGACAAAACGTGGCAAATCAAATACATCGGCGGCCTACATCCAACAGATCCAAGTGCTGCAGATGATAGACCAGCACCCGCCCCGGCTGCGCCCACCTTGAAATCGGCCCATTCACCCTTACCCATGCTGCAGCCACCGCGCAGCTGCGCGATCCATCAGCAACGGAGCACCCCGACCGATGAGCAACCCGAATCACAAGGAAACCCGCGGTTTCCAGACCGAGGTGAAGCAGCTGCTGCACCTGATGATCCACTCGCTGTACTCGAACAAGGAAATCTTCCTGCGCGAGCTGGTGTCCAATGCCGCCGACGCCGCCGACAAGCTGCGCTTCGAAGCGCTGACCCAGCCCGAACTGCTCGAAGGCGGCGCGCCGCTGCGCATCCGCATCGAGGCCGACCCGGTCGCGCGCACCCTTACCATCGACGACAACGGCATCGGCCTGAGCCGCGATGAAGCCATCGCCCACCTCGGCACCATCGCCAAGTCCGGCACCGCAGAGTTCCTGAAGAACCTGTCCGGCGACCAGAAGAAAGACTCCAACCTGATCGGCCAGTTTGGCGTGGGCTTCTATTCAGCCTTCATCGTTGCCGACCAGGTTGATGTGTACAGCCGTCGCGCCGGCCTGCCAGCCAACGAAGGCGTGCATTGGTCGTCCAAGGGCGAAGGCGAGTTCGAGGTTGAGACCATCGACAAGCCCGAGCGCGGCACCCGGATCGTGCTGCACCTGAAGGAAGGCGAAGACAGCTACACCGACGGCTGGCAGCTGCGCAGCCTGATCAAGAAGTACTCCGACCATATCGGCCTGCCGATCGAGCTGCAGAAAGAGCACCACGGCGAGGATGCCGACAAGCCGGCCACGCCAGAGTGGGAGACCGTCAACCGCGCCAACGCGCTGTGGACCCGCCCCAAGTCCGAGATCAAGGACGAGGAATACACCGAGTTCTACAAGCACATCGCCCACGATCCGACCGATCCGCTGGCCTGGACCCATAACAAGGTCGAAGGCAAGCTCGAGTACACCTCGCTGCTGTATACGCCGGGCCGCGCACCGTACGACCTGTACCACCGTGACGCGCCCAAGGGCCTCAAGCTCTATGTGCAGCGCGTTTTCATCATGGACCAGGCCGAGCAGTTCCTGCCGCTGTACCTGCGCTTCATCAAGGGCGTGGTCGATTCCAACGACCTGCCGTTGAACGTGTCGCGCGAAATCCTGCAGTCCGGCCCGGTGATCGACTCGATGAAGTCGGCACTGACCAAGCGTTCGCTGGACATGCTGGAGAAGCTGGCCAAGGACAAGCCGGAAGAATATGCAGGCTTCTGGAAGAACTTCGGCCAGGTGCTGAAGGAAGGCCCGGCCGAGGACTATGGCAACCGCGAGAAAGTCGCCGGTTTGCTGCGCTTCGCCTCCACCCATGACGGCAGCGGCGAGCAAAGCGTTGCCTTGGCCGATTACGTCGGTCGCATGATCGAAGGCCAGGACAAGATCTATTACCTGACCGGCGAAAGCTTCCAGCAGGTCAAGGACAGCCCGCATCTTGAGGTGTTCCGCAAGAAGGGCATTGAAGTGCTGCTGATGACCGATCGCATCGATGAGTGGCTGATGAGCTACCTCACCGAGTTCGACGGCAAATCCTTCGCTGACATCGCCCGCGGCGATCTCGACCTGGGCAAGCTTGAGACCGAGGAAGACAAGAAGGCACAGGAAGAAGTCGCCAAGACCAAGGAAGGCCTGGCCGCGCGCCTGAAGACCGTACTGGGCGAAGAAGTTGCCGAAGTGCGCGTCTCGCACCGCTTGACTGACTCGCCGGCCATCCTGGCCATCGGCGAGCAGGATCTGGGCCTGCAGATGCGCCAGATCCTGGAAGCCAGCGGCCAGAAGGTGCCGGACAGCAAGCCGGTGTTCGAGTTCAACCCGGCCCACCCGCTGATCGAGAAGCTGGACGCGGAGGCCGATATGGACCGTTTCAACGACCTTGCCCATGTGCTGTTCGACCAGGCGGCATTGGCCGCTGGCGATAGCCTGAAGGACCCGGCGGGTTATGTGCGCCGCTTGAACAAGCTGCTGTTGGAACTGTCGGCCTGAGTGTAGTGCCGAGCCATGCTCGGCAGGAGCTTTCCCCACAATGCCCGTAGTGCCGAGCCATGCTCGGCAGAGGCCTTACTGGTAAAGCCCCAGAAGCTGCCCTCACCCCAACCCCTCTCCCGTAAACGGGAGAGGGGCTTCAATCAACTGCCATCGTGCTGCCTGCAACGCCGGCCACCTGACCGCCGGTGGTAACATAGACAACTGATTTCAGGCCTTTTTCCTCCATGTTCAGCTTCTTTCGCCGCAAAAAGACCGACGACGCCCAACAGCCCGCAAAGCCGTCTACGCTGAGCGTTGAGGAACTGGCCGCCGCCTTCCCGCAGGCACCGTCGGCGCAAGCGCCGCTGCCAGCAGAACCCATTCAGACTGAAACCGCGCAAGTGCCGGTCGAAGCTCCTGTCGCTGTAGCAGCGCCTGTAGCACCAGCAACCGAGGTCGCAGTAACGCCCGCGCCGGTTGTGGAACAAGCTGTCGTAGTTGAAGCAGCGCCTGTTGCAGCCCAGGCCGAAACCCCGGCTGCTATCGAAGCCGCCTCCCCTGCAGTCGCCGAGATCGCTCCGCAGGCAGTGGAACCTGCTCCTGTTGCTGCTCCTGTTGCTGCTCCTGTTGCTGCTCCTGTTGCTGCTTCCGCCCCGGCCGTAGCCGAAGCCATCACCCCAAGCGCCCCAGATTCAGACGCAGCACTGATTCCCGTCGACGCAGCTCCCGCAGCACCGGCCGGCAAGCTCGGCTGGCGTGATCGTCTGCGCAACAGCAGCTTCGCGCGCAGCTTCGGTGGCCTGTTCTCGCGCAACCCCAAGCTCGATGACGACCTGCTCGACGAAATTGAGACCGCACTGATCACAGCCGACGTCGGCATGCCGGCGACCATGGTGCTGGTCGAAGACCTGCGCAAGCGCATGAAATCGCGCGAGTTCGCCGATGCCAATGCCCTGTTGGCTGCACTCCGCGCCGACCTGATCGCGATGCTGGAGCCGGTCGCCAAGCCGCTGGTCATCGACACCAATGCAAAACCATTCGTGATCCTCACCGTCGGCGTCAACGGTGTCGGCAAGACCACCACCATCGGCAAGCTGGCCAAGCGCTTCAAGGATCAGGGCCATAGCCTGATGCTGGCCGCTGGCGACACCTTCCGTGCCGCCGCCGTCGCCCAGCTGCAGATCTGGGGCGAACGCAATGGCGTGGCCGTGGTCGCTCAAGGGCAGAATGCAGATGCCGCCTCGGTCGCATTCGACGCATTGCAGGCCGGCAAGGCGCGTGGCACCAGCGTGCTGATCGCCGACACCGCTGGCCGCCTGCACACCCAGACCGGTCTGATGAACGAGCTGAGCAAGATCCGCCGCGTACTTGGCAAGATCGATGAATCCGCACCGCACGAAGTGCTGATGGTGATCGACGGCACCACCGGCCAGAACGCGCTGTCGCAGCTGCGCCAGTTCCATGCTGCAGCCGGTGTCACCGGCCTGGTCGTGACCAAGCTGGACGGTACCGCCAAGGGCGGCGTGGTATTCGCACTGGCGCGCGAGTTCGGCATTCCGATTCGTTTCGCCGGTATCGGTGAACGCCCGGAAGATCTGCGCGTGTTTGATGCTGAAGCCTTCGTTGACGCGCTGCTGCCGCAGGCGCTGGGCAGCAACTGATCTGCTGGCCCCTCTCCCGTTTACGGGAGAGGGGTTGGGGTGAGGGGAAGCTCTACGAGCGGAATCCCCCCCCCTCATCCGCCCCTTCGGGGCACCTTCTCCCGCAAGCGGGAGAAGGGAAACGCGCAATCGCCAGCCATCGCCTGCGAGCAAATGCCCAACTTCCCCAGCCAACTCCTCACCTGGTTCGACCAGCACGGCCGCCACGATCTGCCCTGGCAGCATCCGCGTTCGCCGTATCGGGTGTGGCTGTCGGAAATCATGCTGCAGCAGACCCAGGTCGCCACCGCGACGCCATATTTCCAGCGCTTCGTGCAGTCGTTCCCAACGCTGCGCGATCTGGCAGCTACCGACAACGACACGCTGATGGCGCACTGGGCAGGCCTGGGCTACTACGCCCGCGCCCGCAACCTGCATGCCGCCGCCAAACAATGCGTCGAGCTGCACGGTAGTGAGTTGCCACGTGATTTCGACGCCCTGCTCGCCCTGCCCGGCATCGGCCGCAGCACCGCCGGTGCAATCCTCAGCCAGGCCTGGAACGACCCGTTCGCGATCCTTGATGGCAACGTCAAACGTGTACTGACTCGCTACCACGGCATCGTTGGCTTCCCCGGCTTGCCGGCTATCGAAAAACAGCTCTGGGCGCAGGCCGAAACACACGTCGCGCAGGTGCCGAACGGTCGCATGGCCGACTACACCCAGGCGCAGATGGATTTCGGCGCAACCCTGTGCACGCGGGCAAAGCCAGCCTGCATCCTGTGTCCGCTGCAGAGCAGTTGTGTCGCACATGCGCAGGGTCTGGTTGATTCACTGCCAACTCCGAAGCCCAGCAAAGTGCTGCCGGAGCGCGAAGCCAGCGCCCTGCTGCTGGAAGATGTCGACGGCCGCATCCTGCTACTCAAGCGCCCACCAACCGGCATCTGGGCCTCGCTGTGGACGCTGCCGCAGGCCGATACTGACAGCGCGCTACGCGAGTGGTTCGCTGCCAGCATCAAAGGCAACTACGACAACGCCAACGAGCTGCCGCTGATCGTGCATACCTTCAGCCATTACCGCCTGCATCTGCAGCCACTGCACCTGCGCAAGGTCGCACTCACATCCAAGGTCGGTGACAATGCCGATCTACGCTGGGTAGCGCGTGACGAACTGGCCACACTCGGCCTGCCCGCACCCATCCGCAAACTGCTGGAACGTCATCCGGCGCACTGATTCGACAGGACTACACCATGCCCCGCTCCGTCTTCTGCCAATACGAACAACGCGAAACCGAGGGTCTGGATTTCGTGCCCTACCCCGGCGAACTGGGGCAGCGCATCTTCGCCAATATCGGCAAGCCGGCTTGGGCCACGTGGTTGGCACACCAGACCATGCTGATCAACGAGAACCGCCTATCGCCGCGCGACCCCAAGCACCGCGCCTTCCTTGAGGAAGAGCTGGTGAAGTTCCTGTTCTCTGGTGGCGCGGAAAAGCCTGCGGGTTACGTCGCGCCGGAAGCGGAATAAAACCGGATGTCCGTAGTGCCGAGCCATGCTCGGCAAGGGCTCTACCGATAATGCCCCTGCCGAGCATGGCCCGGCCCTACAGGTACTGCGTCATTCCGGCTGGGTGCCCTGCTCTGGGGCCCGCTCGGAAATGTTTGCTTCGCGCCGCGGT